>DEIV01000068.1 GCA_002352665.1 Flavobacteriaceae bacterium UBA2765 | reverse complement strand
TTTATTTACTTATGAAAGTGCCTTAATAATTGTAAATAAAAATCCTCAATCTGGTATGTACAGATTGAGGATTTTATTTTTCTAACGTCTAATACCTAACGTCTTCTATCATTAAATCTATAGGAAAGACCAAATACAATCTGATTAGGCCTATTGTCTACATTTATATCTGTAGTTAAAAATTTTCCATCTAAATCATTAGAGAAACCTTTTTCCCATCTCACATCAATTCCTAATCTACCTAATTCTACGCCTGTTCCAATTTGTAAGCCAACCGTAAAATCTTTAGTATCTATATTTTCAATTTCGGACCTGCTAAAATCAGATTTTAAAATATACTGCAATGACGGTCCTGCATAAAAATGTACCGGTCCAATAATTTTAGTACCTATCAATATAGGAATATCCAATTTTTTTGTCTTAAAATCGGTAGATAAACTACTCTGACTAACATAAGTGTTATTCAATTCAGTGTAGATCACTTCCGGTCTAAGATATAGACCTAAAAAATGAGCTTTCATCCAAAAACCAACATGATAACCTGCTTTGTTGTCAGCACCGGTAATAATGTCTTCACCATTGGTGCCTACATCATCAATAAACTCCTTTAGATCTCCTCCAAAGTTATAATTTAATCCGGCTTTTACTCCAAAGTCGATATTTTGGGCAAATAAAAATGTGGTTGTTAAGGTAAGGGTTAGTACGGTTAATACTAAATTTCTCATAATAATTAATTTTTAGTTAAAATTCTTATTATAAAACGCAAAAGTCGAGCCAATATGCAAATTGTTGATAACTCAAAAACGTTAAAATTAGTATGCAATACTTAAAACCCCTTTGAAAATGATAGATTGAGCTTGGTTGACTATTTTATTTTAATTGAAAAAACACACTTAATATCAACTGTTTTGATTTTGTATCTATTGCATATGCCAAACCATCTACAGGTAAATCATCAGTATAAGATGCAGAATTTTTTGATAATCCGGTGTTATATCTAATATCAAATCCTAATCTGTCAATTTGAACCGCCGCACCAAAACTTAATCCTATAGCCATGTCCTTTTCCAATTCCAGATCAAATGTCTCACTAAAATCAGTATAAAAAATATATTGAAAATAGGAGCCTGCAAAAATACTTACCGGTTTTATCAATTTATAACCCAATAAAATGGGTACATCTAAAGTAATTAATTTAAAATCGGTCTCCTGTAATGTTTGATGCTCATAAGAGCTTTTGGTTTTAGAATACACCAATTCAGGTCTAAGGTAAAATTTATCAAAATTCAATTGCGTAAATATACCCAAGTGATAGCCAATTTCACTTTTGCTGTCAACATCCTCATTAAACCCTCCAAAACCTCCGGTTATATTTAAATCACCATTGGCATTATAATTTAAGCCACCTTTAAAACCATAATCTAAATCAATTTGAGCATTCATTAGATGAGAAGATCCTACCAACAATAAAATAAAAATTATTTTTTTCATATCAAACAGTTTTATTAGTAAGATGAAAAATACAATTGACGTTGCGTAAAAGAAACTATTTTCTTGTGATTACTTTTTTAACCGCTGCTACAATAGCATCGCTGTTTAAACCATATTTTTCCATCAATTGTGCCGGAGTACCTGATTCTCCGAAAGTATCTTGAGTAGCAATAAATTCCTGTGGTGTAGGATGCTGTTGTGCTAATGTTCTGGCTACACTTTCACCCAATCCACCATAATAATTATGTTCTTCTGCTGTAACTATACAACCAGTTTTTTTAACAGAATTTAAAATGGCTACTTCATCTAAAGGCTTAATAGTATGAATATTAATTACTTCCGAAGCAATGCCCATGGTTTCTAATACCTCTGAAGCTTGTAAAGCCTCCCAAACCAGATGACCAGTTGCTACTATAGTAACATCCTTTCCTTCGGTAAGTTGTACTGCTTTACCAATTTCAAATTTTTGATTGGGATCTGTAAATATGGGTACAGCAGGTCTCCCAAAACGTAGATAAACAGGTCCTTGATGATCTGCAATAGCAATGGTTGCTGCTTTAGTTTGATTATAATCGCAAGTATTAATTACCGTCATTCCAGGTAACATTTTCATGAGCCCTATATCTTCTAAAATTTGATGCGTAGCACCATCTTCACCTAAAGTTAATCCTGCATGAGAAGCACATATTTTTACATTTTTATGAGAATAGGCAATAGATTGTCTTATCTGGTCATATACTCTACCTGTAGAAAAATTTGCAAAAGTTCCAGTAAAAGGTATTTTACCTCCAATGGTCAATCCTGCTGCTATGCCCATCATATTGGCTTCAGCAATACCTACTTGAAAAAATCGTTCTGGATTATTTTTTATGAATTCATCCATTTTTAATGAACCTATTAAATCAGCACATAAAGCAACAACATTCGGATTTGTTTTACCCAATTCTGCCAATCCGGCTCCAAACCCTGAGCGGGTATCCTTTTTTTCAGTATATGTATATTTTTTCATGTGTTTTAATCTATTAAAAATAATTTAAAACAAAAATATCAATTGCAAAGTTTTTACCATTAAAATTTCATCATTTCTTTATAGAACTTATGAACAGGAAAACCCATAACTGTATAAAAACTACCTTCAATTTTTTTAACGGCTATATAACCCAACCACTCTTGAACACCATAGGCTCCGGCTTTATCAAATGGTTTGAAATTCTCAATATAAAAATTGATTTCTTCAGCTGTCAACTTTTTAAAATGAACAGTAGTAGTATCACTAATGGTTTTTGTAGCATTATGTGTTCTAATGCACACAGATGTAATTACTTCATGCCGCGTATCAGATAATAATCTTAGCATTTTTTTAGCATCTTCTGCATCATTAGGTTTTCCTAAAATTTTGCCTGAGACCCGTACTATGGTATCTGCTGTTATTAAAATTTCATCGTCTTTTAACTCATTTTCATAAGCATCCGCTTTAAGCTCTGCCAAGAAACAAGTAATTTCGTTACCATGTAAATATTTAGGATAAACTTCTTCTACATCTATAGATACCGTTGTAAATGGTAAACCTAGATCTTTTAAGAACTGTTGTCTTCTAGGAGATTTAGAGGCTAATAATATCTTGTAATTTTTTAACTTATCTGTCAGCATAATAAATTGTTAGTGAAATAAAAACTATAGAAAGCATACCTAGTAGCATGATAATTTTTAATAATTTACTGGCTTTGATATAATCTCTTTTTGTCTTTGCATATAAAATCTTAGTCATAAAATAGAGTAGTGGTATTAAGACCACGATAAGCATATAGGCCAAAACAAAAGGGACATTAGAAAAACTATTAAAACTATAAAAAGTAATTAATACAAGTGGTATAAAGCTTACTATAAATATAATATGATTGGCTCTTTTTCTACCAAGAATAATTGGTATTGTTTTCATTTTCATATGTTTATCGCCATTTACATCTTCTGCATCTTTAACCATTTCGCGTAATAGCATTAACATAAATGCAAATGCAGCATAATCTATTAATACTCTAAATGCATAATACTGATTAACAGCGTTGGTTTCAGTAACCATAGGTATAATATCAAAAACACCTACAATTAAAATGCTTAATGAGACTAATAATGAAACTACAATATTACCAATAAATGGTCTTTTTTTAAAATCAGAATTATACACCTTTAAGAGTAGAATGGTGATGACAAAAATGGCCACAAACGATAATTTATCAATAGTATATGCAACATAAAGTCCACTTAACAGGCCTATAGCATTAAATATATTATATAAAAAATGTGCCTGTTTTTTTGTTATTTCTCGGCTTACCAACACTTTTGTGGGTTTGTTAATGATGTCGGCCTGAATATCATAGATATCATTAATAATGTATCCGGCGGCGGCTATTATTAGTGTCGTAAATACCAATACTGAAAAGTTAAAGATAGAAAGTGCAGTGTCTACTGAGAATATAGGAAAGTATATAAATTTAAACAGTATTTGTATCAAAGCAATCATTACCAAATTCTTCCATCTAACAAGTTGTAAAAAAGAACTTAGCTTCATTTAAAATCTTTTTTAATACGATCTAAATTACGTTTGTTGTCTCTGTCCTTTAAGGTTTCTCTTTTATCATATAATTTTTTACCCTTACATAAGGCAATTTCAAGTTTTGCCCATCCTTTATCCGTCAAGAATAATTTTAGCGGAATAATAGTGAGTCCTACATTCTGAACCTCTTTTTGAAGTTTTTTTAATTCTCTTTTATTAAGTAGGAGTCGGCGTTCACTTTTGGGTTGATGATTGTATATATTACCATTGATATATTCTTCTATATACATATTAATGGCAAAAAGTTCGCCTTTATCATTAAACTCACAAAAACTTTCAGTAATACGTGCCTTACTGGCTCTAATAGACTTTATTTCGGTACCGGTTAATTGAATACCAGCCACGTAGGTATCTAAAATTTCGTATTCAAAACGAGCTTTTTTATTCTTAATATTTATTTTTGGTTGCATTGGTGCAAAGCTAGCCATTTTAAATCTCTTTTATAATAAAAGGAAATACTAAGTTAGATTTTATATATAGTTTTCTAACTTATAAAAAACGATAAAAAAAAGAGCGTTATGCATTCATAACGCTCCGTATTTAACTATTTAACTTCAATTAATCTAGCTGGTTTTGGTTTTGCCTCTTCACGTTTTGGAATAGTAATAATTAACTCGCCATTAATATAACTCGCTTTTATTTTATCGCTGTTTACAACATTTTTTGGTAAATTAAAACTTCTTTTAAAAGATTGATAGCTATATTCTTTACGGGTGTAATTGTCCTTAGTGGCTTCATTTTCTTCTTTTTTCTCTGAAAAAATGGTTAAAACGTCATTTTCTAAATCAATTTGAAAATCTTTTTTATGCATCCCAGGTACCGCTAATTCAACCTTAAATTCATTCTCATTTTCTTTAATATTTACTGCCGGAAGCGTAGTATTTGTATCTGAAAAATTAGTAGTTCTCCATCTATGATGGCTATCAGGATTAAGAATGTCGTCTAATATTGACGGCAATACCGGATTACTTTTGCTTTTTACTAACATAATATTTGTATTTTAATTAAACTTATTTTTATTTTAAAGTATAGGGCAAATAAAATACCAAGGCTTATTTTTTGTTATTTTGTCAGCATATTTGATTGAAAAATGACATTTTGTCTACTGATTGTCAGTAGTTTAATTATTAAATTGAAAATAGAAGTTGATAATATTAGATGATAGATACATTATTATATATAACGAAAACCTTTAGAATTATCAAGAAAATGATAGTTAAGCGGATATATTTTTAGTGCTATTATGATTTAGTGAATTGGATGACAATTTTTTAAGATACTTGTTTTAGAAAAAGATAATTATCATTTTATGATAATTGTCATGTTCTTAAGTGTTTTAACAGCATAGTTTTGACGAAAGTTACTTAATTAAAAATTAAAATTATGAAAAAAATAGTATTAAGTTTAGTGGTTTTATTAACCTTCTCATTCTCTGTTTATTCGCAGCAAAATGATACTGATGATTCAAAAGATTTTAGTAGATGGCAAATACGACTTCGAGGTATAGCTGTTATACCAAATGAAAGTGCTAAAATTGAAGTTATTGGCGGCGATGTTGAAATTTCTACAGCTATTGTTCCAGAATTAGATTTTACCTATTTCTTTACTGAAAATTGGGCGGCAGAATTAATTTTAGCAACCTCAAAACATGATGTAAATACAGTGGGTTCAGATTTAACAGGAGTTTTATTACCTTCCAGCGTTGATGTTGATCTTGGTAGTGTTTGGGTACTGCCTCCAACATTATTAGCACAATATCATTTTGCTAGTGAAGGATTTAGACCTTATTTAGGTGCAGGT
>DEIV01000085.1 GCA_002352665.1 Flavobacteriaceae bacterium UBA2765 | reverse complement strand
TTATATCGAACTCACGTTATTTAATCTGTATTTTCTTCATCATCATCTTTCTTTTTGGCCATCTTATTCCAAATTTTAACTTCATCATCTTTTGTAATACCACTTACTATTTCAACATTAATACCATCTGAAATACCAATTTCAATATCTTTTCGTTCAAATTTATCCTCACCTGTTTTTATCTCTACATAAGGCTTTTCCGTTTTTTTATCAAACTGTAATAAGGCCTCTCTCAAAGAAAGCACACTGTCTTTTTGCTCTAACACAATTTCTGCATTAGCACTATAACCCGCTCTTAAAAAATAGTTTTCATCTAAAGTAACATCAGCTTTAATGGTAAATTGAACCGCACCACTTTCTTCAGTACCTTTAGGGGCGATAAAGTTTAATTTTGCGGGAAATTTCTTATCATCAACGGCTCCTAATATTATTTCTAAATCAATATCTTTTTCTATTTTACCAACTTCAGCTTCATCTACCTTGCCTTCAAAAATCATTTTAGACATATCTGCAATTGATGCTATTGTGGTACCTGCATTAAAATTATTACTTTCTATAACCTGATCACCTTCTTTAACAGGTATTTCTAGAATAGTACCTGATATTTGAGCTCTAATATTAGTATTTGCAGATCCGCCAGATCCCGAAGAACCACTTCTTATAATTTGATAGTCATTTTGAGCATTTTGTAAATCTTGTTTCGCTTGACTATAAGACAGTTCAACATTTTCAAATTCAGCACGAGAAATAACACCTTTATCATATAAAGTCTTATTTCTATCGTAAGAAATTTTAGCATTATTTAATTGAATTTGTATGCTATTCACTCTACCTCTAGCACTACTTAAAGATTGTTCATTAGGCACAACTCTTACTTTGGCTATAAGATCACCTTTTTTAACTTTAGCACCTTCAATTAGAAATATTCTATCGATAATTCCTGAAATTTGAGGCTTAATTTCAATTTCCTCTAAAGGGGTAACTTTACCAGTTGCCACCGTTTTTTTAACAATATTTGTTTTAAATGGTTTTTCAGTTTCATATTCAACAGCAGATTTACTATTCATTTTACCGAACCATACCAATATTGCTATAAATGCAATTCCGATGATAGAAAATATTATTGTTTTTTTCATTCTACTAAATTTTCAGTTGATTAATTTGTTAATATTTGTGTTGATTAATTTGATACTTTTCTATATTTTTTTAAACCATTCAGCTTCAAATGCCCTGTATTAAAGTCCCTTTATTCATCCCTTAAAGCCTCAATTGGCCTAATGCTTACCGCTCTTTGTGCGGGAATCATGCCGATGAGTGAACCAAAAGTCACCAATGCAAATACAGCTCCAATGGCAATAGGGATATTTACAGTGGGGTTTACAAACGGAAAACCATCTCCCCCCGCCAAAGTACTATTAATGATAATTAATACCAATCCACCAAAAATAATTCCTAAAATTCCCGCTACTAATGTTAAAAAAACCGATTCTAATACTATTTGACCTTTAATATTACTAGGTGTTGCACCCAAGGCTCTTCTTATACCAATTTCATTGGTGCGTTCTTTAACGGTAATCAATAAAATACTACCAATGGCTATTACCCCTGCTATTAAAGTTGAAATACCTACAAACCAAGTCAAAAATTTAATTCCCTTTACAAAACCTGTTATTTTAGCAAACATTTCACCAAAATTAAATGATCCAAAGGCCCGTTCATCTTCTTGATGTACATTATGTCTTCGTCTAAGAATTGTTTTAACATCTTTCTCAACTTTTAGTATATCCGCCTCTTTGTGAGCAGCTATTACCATCCATCCAATATTATCTCCGGTATTATTTATTTTTCTAAAGGTTGAAAAAGGAATATAAATAGAATCATCACCTTCAAAGCTATTTCCATTATCCTTATATGTGCCAACAATTTGAAAAAAGCTACCATTAATTTCCAGATAATCTCCTACAGGTTTTTCATCAATTTCAAATAATTCATCCACAACTTTTTCACCTATAATACAGATCTTTTTTTCATTATCAATATCATTTACATTGATAAATCTTCCAGCTAATATTTTAACTTTATTTACATTATCTAAAGTTGGATAATCACCAAAAAGTTTGTAGGTTTTTGAATTTGTTTTTCGTTTAACTTTAGCAGGTGGCCCTCCAAATACACCTTGAACATCTCTAGGTACTACAAAGGCTATTTCAGGCACCTGTTTATTAATGGCTTCAACATCTTGTCTTTTTAACCTTAATTGTCGTCCTCTTTGAAATCCTTTATTCGGCATACTAGTACTCTGTGCCCATAAAAAAATACTATTGGTAGCTAAATTCTTAAACTCTTTATCAAATCCATTCTCCATACCTCTAGCTGCTCCTAGTAATGTTATAAAGAGAAATATGCCCCATAAAACACCAATAATAGTAATAGCAGTTCTTAATTTACTCTTCTTTATCGATCCAAAAATTTCCTGCCAAACATCACTATCAAAAATAAACTTCATTTGTTGTTTTTTTATAGTATTATTTAATCATCGCTTAATGCAACAATTGGTTTTATTTTAGCCGCTCTTCTTGCTGGAATATATCCGGCTATAGCACCAACCAAAATCAAAATAACAGTTGCCCAAATTATAGTACTTCTATTTACTTCGGGATTGGTAATAAAATAATCTTCTAAACTGCTACCTATTCCATTTAGTGTAAAAATGGCAATCAATATTCCTAAATATCCTGCAATTGCTGTTATAAATATTGATTCTTGTAAAATTAAGCCCACAATTGATCTTGGAGTAGCTCCTAATGCTTTTCTAATACCTAACTCCTTAGTACGTTCTTTTACTACAAATACCATAATATTACCTATAGCTATGGCACCGGCGAATAACGTACCCACACCAATCCATAACACAATCATTTGCAATACATTAGCCAATTGCATATTGCGTTGATAATTTTCAAATACAGAACGTACAAATATGGCACTTCTATCATCCTTAGCAACAAAATGCTTCTTTTTTAGAATCTTTTTAATATCAGAAACCATTTCCTTTGCTCCTGATTCTCCAATACTTTTATTGAAAGTTAAAACTATTTCATCAATGTCTTGTGTATTCTTATAAATCAATTGAATGGATGAAACGGGTGCATAAATATTACGTTCTTCATTATCACCTCCTGCATCACTAAAAACACCCACTACTTTATAGGCTAAACCATCTAATTCAATAAACTTACCTAAGGCTAATTCCGTTTTAAATAAATCTTGCTCAACCAATCTACCTATAACAACTACTCTGGTTTTATTTTTTATATCATTTTCATCAATAAATTTGCCTCCATCAATGATGGTTTTTTCTAAAAATTGATGTTGAGGATGAACAGCTCTTATAGTGTAAGCACCAGATTCTTTCTTGTATCTGGCCTGTACTCCTTTATAAACTCTAGCCGAAAAATATTCAATTTTATTTCCTAATTCTTTTTTTAATAAATCTAAGTCTTCATTTTCAAATTGAATTCTTCTACCTTCTTTAAATCCTTTATAAGCCTTAGAAGTATTTCCTGCTCTTATAAAAATGGTATTTGTGGCATCATCAGAAAAGAATTTATTAAATGTATTCTTCAAACCGTTACCCATACCAAATAATACGGTAAAAATAAAAATACCTAATGCAACCGTAAATGCACCCAAAAAAGTACGTAACTTATTTTTATTAATAGATTGAAAAATTTCTCGCCAACGATCTAAATCAAACATAATTAGACATTAATGTTTTTTTTAACTTTTTCATCACTAATAATTACACCATCTCTCAAACGGACTATTCTATCCGTATCATTTGCAATTTCCTCTTCATGTGTAATTACAAAAACGGTCATACCTTCCCGATTAATTTCTTTTAATAGTTCCATTACCGAATTAGAGGTAGTAGAGTCTAAAGCTCCGGTTGGTTCATCAGCCAACACTACCTTAGGCTGTGTAACTAAGGCCCTAGCAATAGCTACACGTTGCTTTTGACCACCAGAAAGTTCACCAGGTAAATGATTGGCCCAATCTTTAAGTTCAACTTTATCCAAATATTGCATGGCTATTTCTTGACGTTCTTTTCTACCTACACCTTTATAATAAAGAGGCAAGGCCACGTTTTCAAGAGCCGTTTTATAAGCAATTAAATTAAATGACTGAAATACAAAACCTAAAAATTTATTTCTCAATACTGCGGCTTTTTTTTCATCTAACTTTTCAATAAGCTGTCCATTTAAATAATAGGCTCCTTCATCATGAATATCTAATAAACCAACAATATTTAAAAGGGTAGACTTACCTGAACCTGATGCTCCCATAATAGAAACAAATTCGCCTTCTTTTATATGTAGATTTAATCCTTTAAGTACATGCAATGATTCTTTACCCATTGGGTAGGACTTGTGAAGGTTTTCAATTTTAATCATTTGGTTAATTTTAATACGAATTTAGGAATTGGTTTTTTTTGATTATCCTAATCTTATGTTAAAAGACAAATCAGATTTCATTTCGTAAATTGCGACATGATAAATTTAGAAAATAAATCAATTATTATGTTTGATGGTGTTTGCAATTTATGCAACAACGCTGTCCAATTTATCATTAAACGAGATACAAAACATTTTTTTCTGTTTACATCTTTACAATCTGACGCCGCTAAAGAGATTTTGTTACACTTTAAACTAAAAAATTCTAGTTTTGATTCCATTATTTTGATAGAAAATAACAAAGTATATCAAAAATCTACGGCTATAGTAAAGATTGCCAAAAATTTATCTGGAATTTGGAAATTAGGATACTCCTTTATCATCATCCCCAGTTTTATTAGAGATCTTTTTTATGATCTCATTGCTAAGCATAGATATAATTGGTTCGGAAAAAAAGATGCTTGTATGATCCCTACCCCGGCATTAAAATCTAGATTTTTGAATTGATTAAAATTAAGAAATACACTACTTTAAACTTTTTACTATAAAATCTATAGTATCATTAGTGTTTTTATTTACTACAATCGAATCTGTTATATGCAAAGCGGGCGAGGGATAATCTTGTTGTATTAAGTATTTAATTTGATCGACATATTTTAAGGATACTTTTCCAGTTAACAATGGGCTCGTATCGCTCTTGGAATTAAAATAATCTACTATTTTTTTAAATCCTGATAAGTATAAATGATCTTTAGTGAAGCCAATTCCTCTATGGATGCGTAATGTATTATATATATGCAGTTTCCTTATTTAAATCATAAGAATTGTTTTTCTATTGGTAATTCTGTCAAACTACCCCATTCTGTCCAGGAACCGTCATATATAGACAGATCTGAATATCCTACTTTTACTGCCCCCAAAGCCAAAATACACGCTGTAATTCCAGAACCACATGTAAAAGTGAATCTTTTCATTTTATGTGCCATTGGCTTATAAATAGCTGATAATTTTGCTTTATTAAGCATTTTACCATCTTTAATAATCTCTGTATAAGGTAAATTTTTTGAACGAGGTATATGTCCACTTCTCAACCCCTCTCTTGGTTCAGGCTCTAGTCCATTAAACCTGTTGGCTGAACGTGCATCAATAACACTTCTATAATTGATAGCAACATCTTTATAAACCATCATATGGTTACTAAAACTAAACCTATTAAAATTGGATATAAAGTTTCCTTTTTCTCCCTTGAATTTAGTTATTTTATAACATGGGAATTTTCGTTCTTTCCAAGCCGGTAATCCACCATCTAAAACGGCTACATTGTCATGTCTCATAGCTTTAAATAACCACCAAGCACGTGGACTTGAATAAATACCATGAGTGTCATAAACGACGATTGCACTGTCTTTATTAATGCCTAATTTTTGAGCTTCTTTTTGAAAGATTTCTGGTGTTACAACCGTATTTGGGAATGCTGCATTTTTATCTGAAAAAACATTTTTAATATCAAAAAAACGAGCCTTTTTAATCCCTGATTTTTTTGATAAATTATACTTATTTTGACCAACTTTTGGTATCGTAGCATCTAAAATTATCAAATTTGAAGCTGAAAAATTATTTCTTAACCAATTTACAGAAACCAAAGGTTTATTTATTTCAATTATATTGTTATTCATTAAAACTATCAATAATTATTCTTCTTCTACTCTCCTTTTTACTGGACTTAATATTATTTATTTGTTCTTAGGATAATCATCATCCCAGTCTTTAATATCCGGATCTCCTAATTTATCAACTGATTTAGCAACAACCATTGCAACGGTAGCGTCTCCGGTTACATTAACAATGGTTCTACACATATCTAATGGTCTATCCACCGCAAATATTAGTGCCAGTCCGGCTTCAGGTATTCCCGCTTGTGCCAAAACAATTACCAGCATTACCATTCCTGCTCCCGGTACAGCGGCACTTCCTATCGAGGCTAAGGTAGCTGTTGCAACAATACCTAATTGTGTAGCTAAATCTAAATCCATTCCAAAAGCCTGTGCAATAAAAACCGCTGCTACCGCCTGATATAAACTCGTACCGTCCATGTTAATAGTTGCCCCAATTGGCAATACAAAACTTGCTACTTCTTCTTCAACTCCAATATGTTCTGTAACTCTTTCCATAGTAACGGGTAAAGTAGCAGCACTAGAACTGGTTGAAAAAGCTAATAATTGGGCCGGAGCCATATTTTTCATAAAGAAACTTGGTTTCCTTTTGGTATAACTATACATAATAATATTATAGACTACTATCATTAAAGCCAATCCAACAATTACTGTAATTGCGTACCATCCTAATGCTTTAAACAAGTCTAAACTGGGCGATTCTACCACCAAAGCAGCTAATAGGGCAAAAACGCCATATGGTGCTGCCAACATTATAATATCTATCATTTTTAAAATAACCTCATTGAATCCGTCAAAAAACTTCTTAACTGGTTCTGAAGTCTTCTCAGGTATTAAGATCAGTCCTATACCAAAAAATATAGCAAAAAATATGACCTGCAACATACTACCATTATCACTTGCAGCCTTAAAAATATTGCTAGGCACTAGATCTTCCAAAGCTTTTAAAGGTCCACTTTCCTTTTGTTTCTTTGCTGACTCTTGATATTTTGCCGCATCGCCTCCATAATTCTCTACCATTTCAATTCTGGTTTCTTCTTTAATTGAAAACCCGGGTTTTATAATATTCACTAAAATCAATCCAATAGAGACGGCTAATAGTGTAGTTACAATATAAATAGCAATAGTTCTTCCACCCATTTTAGAAAGTTTAGATATATCTTTCAGGTCTGATACACCCTTAATCAAAGAACCTAAAATTAATGGAACAGCTATTAACTTTAAAGAGTTGATAAACATATTACCAAAGGGTTTGATCCAATCTTGTACTAATTCTCTGCCACTATCAAAATTAGTCATCAGCCATCCAACTGCAACGCCTAAAACCATTCCTAATAATATTTGCCAATGCAGTGCTAATTTTTTCATTTATTTGGGTTTAAATTTTTTTTGAAAGATAGAAAAATATGTTTGAATAAAAAATTAACTATTTTTGCTTTTCAACATTATATTGTATATTGTACTCTAATTTTTTAATTAATTAAAACAAAAAAATGGCAAATTTATTAGACTTATTAAACAGTGATTTAGGTAAAACTTTAATCAGTGGTACAAGTCAACAACTAGGACAAGACAAAAACAAAACAGCATCTGCATTGAGTGCTGCTTTACCTTTAATTTTAGGTGCAATGAAAAACAATGCTAAGACCCCTGAAGGTGCTTCCGGTTTATTAAATGCATTAGGTAATGATAAGCACAGTGGAGGTATTTTAGATAATTTAGGTAGTATTTTAGGTGGTGGTGGAATTGATGATGATGTTTTGAGTGATGGTGCCGGAATTTTAGGTCATGTATTTGGTGGTAAAGAACAAAACGTAGCTGGTGCAGTGAGTAAATCAAGTGGATTAGATATGGGCTCGGCGATGCAAATTTTAAAAGTTGCTGCACCATTTTTAATGGGTGCTTTAGGTAAACAAAAAAGAGCACAAGGTGTTACTAGCGAAAGTGGTATTGGAGATTTACTTGGAGGAATGTTAGGTGGTAATGACGGACAAGAAGAACAAAATATGGTTGAACGTCTATTAGATGCCGATGGAGATGGTAGTATTATTGATGATGTTGCAGGAATGATTTTAGGTGGTGGAAAGAAAAGTGGTGGCATAGGTAGTATCCTTGGAGGTTTATTTAAATAAGCTAACAAATTTAATTATAAAAAAGAGGTCAAGTAAATTCTACTTGACCTTTTTTTATGTTAAAAAACTAGGTTCAATTTTTCTAAATTGTACATTTGCGTTTCAACCTAAAAAATGGAAAAATTAAAAAAACGTTGGGGTCTTACTTCAAATTGGCAAATATTAGCCATACTTATAGTATTTTCTATTAACGGATCTTTTGCTGCATGGATAGCTAAACCCGCTATGGATTTTATCCAATTTCCATATGAATCTACAAATTTTTGGTTGTATTGGCCTGTAAGAATACTCTTGATATTTATAATATATCAAATAACATTACCAATTGTTGGCTTTTTATTTGGTCAGTTTAAATTCTTTTGGAATTTTGAAAAGAAAATGTTGAGAAGATTTGGTTTTAAGAAGATTTAAAAAAGGGTTACTAAAAAATAGAAACCCTTTTTTTATTTATAAATAATCTAAAAGTACATTTAGCTTAATTCTTTTTGAACCATATAATAAAATGCAGCTCTATTTTTTTGTTTGATACCTGACATTTTATCAGCTACTTTATGAATAGCAGCCATAGCCTTATCTTTATCGTCAATTCCTAATTTCTTTACAACAAAATTATTTCTTACCGTTTCTAATTCTGATGGATCTGTCCCAGACACTAAAATCGCATCTTTATTGTTTACAATTAATCTCATTCTCCCAACCAAATCGCTAAGAAGACCATCATCAATACTAGACACTCCAGAATCATTCAATTGAGATATCGCTTGGGCTTTAAGTTTAGCTAATTTCTCTGCTAATTCACTCATAATAATTTTTTTTAAGTTATTAAATTTGTTATTTAAATAAT
>DEIV01000155.1 GCA_002352665.1 Flavobacteriaceae bacterium UBA2765 | reverse complement strand
TTTTTGAAAATAAAATGATTTAATATTGAATTCTTATGATATATTTAAAAAAATGAACAAAATGACAACATATTTAATTATATTAATTACCCAACTATTATTAGTTACTTCATGTGAAAAAGAAATAATAGAACCCACTAGTCATTCTAATAAAATTGAAAGGAAAGTCATCAGAATTGCTAAAGACAAAAATATCCCGTCATTAGAACTAACAATTAACACAGGGAAAGACGTTTTAGCTTTTAATTACAACCATAAAGAGGTTAAAAAACAAAATATTTATGGAATTGGAAGCACAACCAAATATCTTTCTTCTATTTTGATTTTCAAACTTATTGAGGATGATAAGTTGAATATAAATGACAAAGTTACAGACTATGTAAATCTCTCACAACAAATAACAGGTGCGGAAAACTTGACCATTAAAAATCTACTAAACCATACAAGTGGTTTATCAGATTATACCCAAAATCCTAATTGGATGGAAAGCGTATTGAATAATAATGCACCAAAAACATTTGAAGAAAAAGTTTTACTTATTGCAGACACAACAAATAATAGTGGTAGTTTTTCTTATAGCAATACCAATTATCTTTTTCTTCAAAAAATCGTAGAAACTATTACTAATAAGCCTTATGCAGTATTTTTTAATGAATTCTACAATAGCATTAATCTTTCTACTATAAAAATAGGAATTAACGAAAATGACTTACAATCTTTTTTTGGACAAACGGTTGAGGCAAGTTCAGATGTTTCTTCTTGGAGAGAATATTATGGTTATGATGGAGGTGCATATGCCGATACAAAAACACTTGATAATTTTTTAACTAAATTATATAGAAATAAGTCCATCCTAACAGCAAGTACAATTGAACAGATGAAAGAATGGACAGTTATGGATCCAATGACCATTCCGATTGGGAATGGGATAATTTCGGAATATGGTTACGGAATTATGAAACTAACGTACAAAAAACAGAAATATATAGGACATTTTGGAAGTACATTAAAATATCAATCTATGGTTTTATATAATTCTGAAAAGAATATTTCAATAAGCATCTTAACAAATTGTAGCGGAAAATATTTCAATAATGTATTTTTCCAAGAATTGATACCTGCAATACTTGACGAACTGTAAAAACTACTGATAAAAGTAATAAGCTCCTAGTATTTCTAGTGCAAATTGGCAATAAAAATGATGAGTTAAAGCATTGAAAGAATTGAAAATGTAGAAAAAATTACCTTGAGATTAATGGTGCAACACCTGATTGGTATTCCCAATTTCACTGACAATCCTGAATTTTGGAAAAACCCATCGAATAGCAGTGAAGAAGCAATTGAATTCGCACTTGATTTGCCAGCTACATTTCAACCAGATGAAGATTATGGTTACTCAAATACGAATTATTTGTTGCTTTCCCAAATCATTTAGAAAGTGGTAGGTTATAGCCGTCAACAATATTTCAAGGAGGAAATTTTGATACCACTTGGGCTTAACAATACTTTCGGTTCTCTTAGTGAAGTAGATATTAACGATGTTATGAGTTGTTATAATGTTGGTATTGACTCCGATTTCAAGAGTGCGGGTGTAGGAATGCTAGCTACAGCAGAGGATGTTGGGATATTCTTACGTGCATTAAACGATGGTTCAGTGTTTAATGAAGGGAAAAGGAAATCTATTCCTCAATTTACGTATACGAACATACTGGTCTGGTTCTTGGTTATCAGAGTATTGCAAAATACCACAAAGACATTGATACAGTTGTTATTCAATTTATAAATACAACTAATTTTGATGGATATAACTGGAATTTATCCGAGATCTTATATAATCGGATTATAAAAATACTTAGAAATGAAAAAAGCCCATAATAACGGTGACTATTACTTGTGAACCTAAAAACGATAATCAAAAAACTTTAGTTCATTTTTTAACTGTTATTAGAGAGTGTTCCAAATTTAAGACTAACTCAAATCAGTATTTTTCAAATGCTTAAAACCGCTTCATTTGACCTAAAGTTGCAAAAATAATATGTTAGCTTAAATGAAGGGATTGTGCAGCACTTCTTATAACTTTACTAGTGTAAGGTTTTTGCAAACATCATCTTTCATTATAAAATTGACTTATCACTACTTAATTAATACAAAATTACTTATATTTAAACTTAAATAGGTTTGCTTAGAGGTCTCTCGTTAGCAGGCATTTGGAGAAGCTGTTTTCAAATAATAAATAACTAAATATACTAACCTTTCTAACCAAAAAATTGAATGAATATTGGAACAAGTGGAAATGTTGTTTTACGAAAATTAACAAAAGAGGATATTTCTGATCTTGCTAAACATGCAAATAATGTAAAAGTAAGCATAAATTTGAGAGATGGATTTCCAAAACCATATACAATTGAGAATGCTGAAAGCTTTATTGAAATGGCTAATTCTCAAAACCAAACTACAATTTTTGCAATCGAATATAAAGGAAATTATGTAGGTAATATAAGCTTAATGATGGGTGCTGATGTTTATCGAAAAAGTGCAGAGATTGGATATTTTATTGGTGAGCCTTTTTGGAACAAAGGGATTGCAACTCAAGCCGTAAACTTGATAACGGAATTTGGGTTTAAAGAGCTGAACATTGTCCGAATTCAAACTGGGATATTTGACTACAATAAATCATCACAACGTGTTCTTGAAAAATGTGGATTTACAAAAGAGGGAATTTTTCAAAAAGCAATTTATAAGAATGGGGGAATATATGATGAAATAAGATATGCAAAATTAAAAAACAATTTAGAAATGCATGGTGACATCATGTCCAACTAATCATTTAACTCAGTGATCAATTTAAATTTCATATACATACTCTTACTGGCTTTTTAATGCATTCATATTGTTTTTAAGGGTTGTTGATTTGTCTATTATCTTTTTTATCCTATTGATTCATAATCCATAAATGAATCTTTAATAATAAAATTTGACTTAGCATTTATTATTTAATGCTAAATTATCTATTTTTAACACTCACTTAGAGATGCCGCGAAATCTCCCGTTAACACTTATTATAAAAAATGAGAAGATTAACTAAATTTATTGAAAGTAAAAACCTGGGAAAAATTATTCTGGGACTTTTTATATTGACAAATATTATTTACATCTATATGCTAGTGGTTACTATTCCGAAAACAATGGAATTCTCAAACCGAATGAAATTGTTGGATATGCTGCCAACGGGATATAATAAGGACTATGTAAATGAATTATTTAGAACACTTGGGGAGACGGGTCGTGGTATTTATTTAACTAACCAAATACCCGTGGATATGATTTATCCGATACTCTTTGGACTGACCTATTCTTTACTATTGGTATATTTTCTAAAAAAAATAAACAAGCTTAAATCCCCTTTTACCTATCTATGCATGTTACCCATAATTGCGGGAATCTCGGATTATTTGGAAAATATTGGGATTATCACTATGTTGAACAGTTATCCTGACTTGACAGAGACTACAGTTAATGCCACCAATGCATTTTCAATTATAAAAAGTACTTCAACCAGTTTATTATTTATTACTTTGATAGTAATCTTAATCATACTTGGAATTAAATTCGTAAAAAGAAATAAAACAAGTAATAATAGCACTAATCATTACACAGGCACCTAGAGGCATGCAAACAGATAGATTTAGGCCTATTTAGGCATCAAAACTATATTGAATAATTTTGTATAACCCATATTATTTAAAACATCAAAAGCTTTTAAAAACATTAAATATGAAAAACCATAACTTACTATTATTTTTTATTTTGGCACTTCAAGCAACACTTTATAGCCAAACTTGTGTTATTGCAAAGACACTTGAAGGCCATTCTGAAACAATTTATGGTATAGCACAATCACCAAACGGAAAATATATGCTCTCTGGAAGTGATGATAAAAAAGCAATTTTATGGAACGAAAAAGGAGAGATTATTTTTGATAAGGTTGTACATGAAAGAAGTGTAAATGACGTAACCTTTTCACCAGACAGTCAAAGATTTATTACTGCAGGAAGTGACGAAACTTTTATTATCTGGACTATAGATGGCACAAAAATAAAAACTGTTTTTGCTGATAAAACTTATGTAAAAACTGTAGCTTATTCAAATGATGGAAAATTTATATTAAGTGGCGGTGGTGATAATATTGCAAAACTATGGACTGCCGATGGAGAATTTATTAGAGCTTTTAAAGGACATACTTGTACCATTTATCAAGCTTCTTTTTCGCCGGATGACAAATTGATTGTTCTAGCGAGTTGTGATAAAACCTTTTCTATATGGGATATTAATGGAGAGAAAAAAAACACCGTTGTACATCATACCAATGGCGTAACTGCTGCAAGTTTTTCTCCTAATGGCGAAAATATAATAACAGCAAGTTTCGATAAAACCGCTGTGCTTTGGAATTTAAAAGGAAAATTACTAACCACTTTCAAGGGTCATACTGGAGATATAAACCAAGCCGAGTTTTCTGCAGATGGACAATATATTTTAACGGCAAGTGCAGATGCTACAGCAAAACTCTGGAAAGTGGATGGCACATTAATTAAAACGTTCGGAGAAAATAATAAGGTTGATTATACCAGTGCCACTTTCTCTAAAAGCGGAAAATTCGCCATTGTATCATCTAAAGATCATAAAATTACATTTTGGAATTTACCTTAATGTAAAAACCTATAATGATCTGAATTAATTATTCAATAAAAAGCATTCTGGTAATTTTATAATCAAAAGCTAAATATTCAACCGTTTGATCTTTAATCCTAATATTAAATGAAATTTGCTCCCTTACACAAATTAACAACAGAGAGATTGGTTTTAAAAAAAATTGAAAAGTCTGATTCTGAAACTTTATTATTCTTACGCTCTGATAAAACTATCAATCAATTTATAAAAAGAGAGAAAACGGAAAGTAAGGAAGAAATACTAACGTTTATTAAAAAAATAAACAACGGCATAATAAATAATAATTGGCTCTACTGGTGTATCTCGCTAAAAGATAATCCAACAATGATTGGAACCATTTGCTTGTGGAATTTTTCTGCCAATAGCAAAGTAGCGGAAGTTGGTTATGAGTTAATGCCTAAATATCAAAAAAAAGGAATAGCCAATGAAGCCTTAAATCGTATTATTGAATTTGGTTTTAACACTTTAAATCTTGAAAGCATTGAGGCATCTACACACAAAGAAAATAAAAGCTCTAGAAGTCTTTTACTGAAAAATAAATTCCGATTGATTGACAATAAAAAGAAAGATAGTGATAGCATTAACAATATTTTGTTTGCCTTAAGAAATCCAATAGTTAAAAATGATATTGAATGATAAAAATTATTCATTATAAAACCATCAATCAAAGCGAAATTGATCTAATGATGGAAGCTATTGCCAAAGAATTTGAAATTCCAATTTCTAAGGCAAACACATCAACCACAGATAGTAATATTGACGGTTGTTGGATTGCCAAACATAATGCTGAAATAGTAGGTACTATAGGCATTTTAAAAATAGACACCAATTGTGCTGTTCTAAAAAAGATGTTTGTGAAAAAGAATTTTAGAGGAAAAGAATTCTCGGTATCAAAATTACTACTTCGAAAAGTTTTTGATTGGTGTTTAACAAACAATATCGACACTGTTTTCTTAGGAACTATGGCTCAATTTATAGCAGCACATAAATTTTATGAAAAAAATGGATTTTTAAGAATTTCTAAAAGTGAATTACCTTCAGGTTTTATAAATAATCCTATAGATGATATTTTTTATAAAATAAACCTATGAAAAATAGACTTGATTTATTAAAATCGTTTTGATTTTCGATTTCCTTAAAAACTTAAAACCATTACCTTTGCAACATGCGAATAGACATTATTACCGTTTTACCGGAACTGATTAAAAGTCCGTTTGAACATTCTATTATAAAAAGAGCCCTAGATAAAGGCTTGGTGGAAATACATTTTCATAATTTACGTGACTTTGCGGTAAATAAATATGGTAAAGTCGATGATGCTCAATTTGGTGGAGGTGCCGGTATGGTAATGATGATTGAACCTATAGACAAGTGTATTAGCCAATTAAAATCAAAACGAAATTATGATGACATCATATATATGACACCTGATGCGAAGGTGTTAAATCAAAAAACTGCAAATACCTTATCATTAAAAGAGAATTTCATTATTTTATGTGGTCATTATAAAGGTATAGATCAACGAATTCGCGATCTATTTATAACAAAAGAAATTTCTATAGGCGATTATGTACTTAGTGGTGGAGAATTGGCTGCTGCTGTATTATGTGATAGTATGATAAGATTGATACCCGGTGTATTGGGCAATGAAACCTCAGCCTTAAGCGATTCTTTTCAAGACGATCTTTTAGCTCCTCCAGTATACACAAGACCTGCTGAATATAAAGGATTAAAAACTCCCGAGATTTTACTTTCCGGTAATTTTCCAAAGATAGAGGAATGGCGTCACCAAAAAGCAATAGAAAGAACAAAAACCATACGCCCGGATCTTCTTAAAAAAGAAGAAAAATAATTTTATCCTCTTTAAAATATTTTATTATCTTTGCAAACTCAAAATTAACCTCTGACGAGAATCGTGAATGTTGATCATTGAAAAATTTTAAAATAATTTAATAATGGAAGATTTAGTAAAATTTGTGCAAGATGAATTTGTAACAAAAAACGAAATTCCTGAATTTTCAGCTGGAGATACTATTACAGTATTTTACGAAATTAAAGAAGGCGAAAAAAAACGTACTCAGTTCTTTAGAGGTGTTGTTATTCAACGTAGAGGTACTGGAGCTTCAGAAACCTTTACTATTAGAAAAATGTCTGGTACAATAGGTGTAGAAAGAATCTTCCCTATTAATTTACCTGCTATTCAAAAAATTGAAATCAACAAAAGAGGTAAAGTAAGAAGAGCAAGAATCTTCTATTTCAGAAACCTTACCGGTAAAAAAGCGAGAATTAAGGAAGAAAGAATATAATTTTGTTTCTTTATTAACAAATGTTAATAAACACTATTCATATCTTCTTAATAACTAAAAGGTTATTTTTATAAAAAATATACTTTCTATTTATATATTTGATACAAGAATTTTAATTGATGCTATCAGTTTTGATATTTGAACTGAGGTATTTATACCAAGGCAAAATTAGCAAACAGCAGATTTGAAATTCCCAAAAGAACGTTCTTTTAGCTTTTAATAATGCAATAGCAGGTTTATTATTCTGTTTCTTTCAAAGACAAGAGGAATAAGTAAAATGTGAGATTTCTTTTTTAAAATAACGCAAGTTATTTCATGAAATATATCTAAATCAGATTATTTAGGAATGTTGTTACCGTAAAGGTTTTTCGGAGTTGCAAAACAAAGAAAGGTTGATTTAAATATTCTGATAAAAATGTTGTTGATCTACACCAAGTGTTTAGCATGAATAATTGGAACTGAAAAATTTATTAAAAGCGATTAAAATATTAGTATAAACATAATGATAGTGTTTAAGCATTAACATTTTACTGATTGTACAAATATTTTAATGAAAGGTTTGGCTGAGTGTACTGTTTTATAAATGGTCATATGTAAATACGCAAGTACTTACAAACTCGAGTTAAATGTTTCAGCCAAAAGGCATAATCAAAAGTAATTTTGATTATGCCTTTGGTTTTTTATATCATATACTTCACATAAAGATAAAATGACCCTTCCTAAATAAAATCGGAATAATTCATATTATAAGCTTACCTTTGCCCACTTTATAGAAAATTATATGACTTTCAAAGATTTAGGCATAATTGAGCCCATTTTAAAAGCCTTATCTCAAGAAGGCTATACGCATCCAACTCCCATACAAGAACAAGCCATTCCTATTTTATTAGGTCATAAAGATTTAATGGGATGTGCTCAAACAGGTACAGGAAAAACAGCAGCTTTTGCAATTCCTATCCTACAACATCTGTATAATAACCACCAAAACAATATACGTTCAAATAAAATTAAGGCCTTAATTGTTACACCAACGCGTGAACTCGCTATTCAAATATCTGATAGCTTTAAGACCTACGGAAAATATACAGGCATTAAAAATAATGTCATTTTTGGAGGTGTAAAACAACATGCCCAAACTGTTGCTCTTCGGCAAGGTGTTGATATTCTTGTTGCCACGCCAGGTAGACTTTTAGATTTGATGCAGCAAGGTTTTGTCAATTTAGCAGCTATTGAATATTTTGTTCTGGATGAAGCCGATCAAATGTTGGATATGGGTTTTATTCATGATATTAAAAAAATAATTGCTAAACTACCATCGAAAAGACAATCGCTATTCTTTTCTGCAACAATGCCTACTTCTATTGTTGATTTATCTCGTAAAATTTTAGGCGATTTTGACAAAGTAACTGTAAAACCAGAACAAGCTACAGCCGAAAAAGTTGAGCAAGCGGTTTATTTCGTAAGTAAAAAAGGGAAGATAAAATTACTAGTTCATATTCTAGAAACTCAAGCTATCAAATCTACTTTAGTTTTTTCTCGCACCAAACACGGTGCCAATAAAATTGTAAAATTACTAGATAGAGATGGTATTAAAGCTGCAGCTATCCATGGTAATAAATCTCAAACTGCAAGACAAAAGGCCTTAGAGAATTTTAAAAATGGTAGTATTAATGTTTTAGTAGCTACTGATATTGCCGCACGTGGTATAGATATTGATGAATTAGCTCTTGTTGTTAATTACGATTTACCAAACATTCCTGAAACGTATGTACATAGAATCGGTAGAACGGGTAGAGCAAAAGCTAGTGGTATTGCCATATCTTTTTGCGACCAAGAAGAAAGAGCCTACTTACGTGATATTGAGAAACTAATCCGTCAGAAAATTACTGTAATAGACAAACATCCGTTTATTGATTTTAAAGATGAAAATACGGAGCGTAAAGATAATTCTCATAAAAACAAGCCACAAAGAAATTCGTCTGGTACTTCTCATAGAAACAGAAATAATAATTATAAAAAACGTCGTGGGTTTAATTCAAAAAATAAACGTTAATTAATAGTATAAAGCTTTGTTTTTTGTTTATGTATTGGTAAAAATGTATTTTTAACCTATGAGAACCAAGACTTTTTATATTTTTATTATCCTTTTTTTATCAATTATGACACAAACTATTTCTGCACAAGACTGGGCAAATCTAAATCGGTATAAAATTGAAAATGCAGCATTAACCACTCCTTCTGAAAATGAAAATCGGGTTGTTTTTATGGGGAATTCAATTACAGAAGCTTGGTCTACATTTGATCCGAATTTTTTCAGAGATCATCATTATATCAACAGAGGTATCAGCGGGCAAACAACACCTCAAATGCTACTTAGATTTAGGGCAGATGTTATTAATTTAAAGCCTGATGTTGTTGTAATTCTGGCAGGCACTAATGACCTAGCCGAAAATACCGGACCAATTGATGATGAAAGTATTATGAACAATATAATCTCAATGGTTCAGCTAGCTAAAGTTAATGACATTAAAGTTGTATTATGCTCTGTATTACCCGCTTATGATTTCCCTTGGAAACCGGGACTTCATCCGGATAAAAAAATTCCAATACTAAACGACCTAATAAAAAAATATGCTGATGAAAATGCAATTGAGTACTCAGATTATTTTTCAGCTATGGTAGGCGATAAAAATAATTTAAATGGTGATTATACACATGATGGCGTCCATCCCAATGCAAAAGGATATCAAATTATGGCACCAATTGCTCAAGAAGCTCTTGTGAAAACACTTAAAAAACAATAAATATTCGCTTAGATTAATTATTCTTATCCTCTTTTATAGTTATTCATTAGTAAATTATTGTTATTCATCTAAAAAATTAAAGTTTCATATATAATTTTTTAATTTTAGCTTCTTAAATTATTTTATTATGAAAGCAAAAACATATAATTATTATATTATAATCCTCTTTATTAGTGCTTTAAGCTTGGCATCTTGTCAAACTAAAAAACCAGCCATTCCTAAAGATCTTGCTAAAGAATATATAATACCAAAACCCGTTTCTTTAACTGCTACCGGAAGTTCATTTGAATTAAACCTGAATAGTGAAATTCATTATCAAGGAGCGAACTTAGAGCCGATTGCCTTATATTTATCCAAATTACTACAACCGGCTACAGGTTTTGAATT
>DEIV01000128.1 GCA_002352665.1 Flavobacteriaceae bacterium UBA2765 | reverse complement strand
CTTCTTTACAAATCTTCGAACGAGAGCTTCGTGATAATTTACAAACTTCTAAAGGCATACTATCTACAACTAAATAATCTTCAAACTCATTAAAACAAGAAGCTAACTTTAACCGAATACTATTAAGTTGATTAGCTAGCTTCCTTCTTCTTCTATTATAGACACTTCGTTCTATTTTTTCTAATATGGACTTTGGAAGCTTTCTAAACAAGTCATTCTCACTATCTATTCCCATAAACTCGGCTGTTATACTCAAACTAATCAGTTCTAAGTCGCTAAGCTTTGGTTGACGCCTTTGATAGCTTAAAAGCTGTTCTTTTGATATTTTTCTTAATACTTCCAATATTCTTTCGTAATTTGCATTTAAGTTGTTCATGTTTAATGTTTTATCGCTAAAACAATATACTGATTATCAGTAAGATGAGCAACTTTTTTTTATTTAAATCATAATGCACAACGGGTTATTAAGAAAAAAGATAAACAATACATGTGAATGAATATAATCAATTTTAATAGGCAAATCAAAAAATGAATATAGAAATATCAAATTATTCATATTATTTTAATAGTCTCAAACAATCACCTCACTTTTCAGAGGTCGAAGATAGTGTGCTACATGAAATTTTAGAAATGTTTCATAGTAAAGCATATTTAAAAGATAATTTTCCATTTACGTCTGAATCAACATTATATAATTTTTATTTTATTATCTCAGGAAGGGTAGAAATATCAAAAATAAATTTTGATATTGACAAAGAATATATTATTAATATTCTTGGCCCTGGAGACATTTTTGATGTAATATGTCTATTAGACGAGGGTGAACATGATATAATCGCTACTGCTCTAGATAACTTAGAATTGTTAGTAGCGCCTATTGAAATAGTAAGAGAATGGTTACATATACATCCTAGTTTTAATAAAACGTTGCTTCCCTATCTTGGTAAACAACTAAGATACTTTGAAGAAGCTGCTACTGACCTTGCTTTATATGATACTTGGACTAGATTTGTTAAATTAATTCTGAGAAATACTGATAAAAATACGGGAAAACTATCACTCATTAATAATCTTTCACACGAACAATTAGCTAATATGATTGGTAGTGTACGAAATGTTGTTAATCGTCATGTACAAGATTTAAAAAATAGTAACTTATTATCTGTAAAAAGAAAATATCTTGAAGTAAAAGATTTTCAGAAGTTATTAGAAGAATTAAAAAAGCGAACTTCATTCTAATATTTATTGCTTTTTTTTAATATATTTTTCATCATACTTCACTCATATTTAACATTTTAAAATAAATATTGCTATTTATTTTAAAATAATTTCTTGTTGTGCCACTTAAGTGGTAATTCATAATAATACACGCCTTTACCTTTGTACTATAATTTAATTTAAAACTAGAAATTATGACTACAAAAGAAAAAATTAGAGATGGAGTAGTAAATATTGCTACTGAAAGTAAAGACATTAAAAACGACATCATCACATTCGTTAAAGAAGAGTATAAAAAATCCATTGATGTTAAAAATCAGACTTCTGATATAATTAAGGAAATTACTAAAGATACACTTGACGGTATCTTTGAGGGTATTGGTGAGGCAAAAAATAAAGGATTAGAACTTGCTCAGGAATTTAAAGAAGACAGTGTTGAAATTAAAGATCTAATGAAAGAATCTGCTGAAGTTATGGTAGAAATTGCTAGAGAAGTAAGTGAAAATACTTTAGCTAAAAGTAAGGAAGTTGCGGAAAAAGCAAAAGGTTTTTTTGAAGAAGCATCACACAAAGTTGAGCATAAAATAGACAATATTGAGGATTCAGTAAAAGAAGAAATAGAAGATGCATTTCAAAAACTCAAAGAAACCAAGAATGAAGAAAAAGACAAACTTGAAGCTATTGGCGATGCACTAAAAGATTATGCCAGTGAAAAGAAAAATGAAGCTTCAGATGCTATTTCAAATGCTTTGCATAAAACTGCAGACAAAAGTAAAGAGGCAGCAAAAGATTTGATAATTTCTACAAAACGATATTCAAAAAAATTGACAAGCCATTCACTTAGCAAAGTCTCAGATTGGTTGAAAAATCTATCTAATAAAGTAAATTCATAATTTAATTTGTAAACAATTAAAAAAGAATCTCATGAAAAATAAAAATTTAATAATCGGGACACTTGCTGTTTTATTGTTAGTTTCATTAGTATTTAATTATAAATCTAACGAAACTGTCATAAAAGACAAAGTAGCAACTACAAGAGAAAATGTAAAATCTGAAGTTTCAGATGTTACTGTATCAGTTGAAAAAAAAGCTAAAACTAATTATGCTTTAGCGAAGGCTAAAGTGGCTCTTTTGAGGTCTCAAGTTGCACTAGAAATTGACAAATCTGAGCAAAAGGCAAAGGAAGAATTGGATAAGGCAAGTAACTATCTTTCAGAGGCAAAAGAAACTGCTGATGAGAAAACAAAAGCCGAAATTGATTTACTTAAAACTAAAGTAAATGCAACTAAGAAAAGTGTTGAACAAAAAAGAGATGATGCCTTAGTTAATCTATCTGATTCTATTGATGATCTTATAACTATATCTGTAAAATACAATGATAAGTTTCAGAGCGAAAAGCAAAAAAACATTGCTACAATCAATAGAAAATATGCTGAACTTAAAGCAGAGGAAGCTCTTTTAAAAGCAAAAATTGCTGCACAATCAGAAAAAACATATACACAAGCACAAACTTATCTTGAAGAAGCAAATGATTGGTATATCCGCAGTAAAGAATATGGAACTCAGGAGATAAAGTCCAACAAAGAGCAAATTCAAAAAGATATTGCTGATGCACAATCATATTTAGATAAAAAAGATAAAGAAGCCCGAAATAAGATAGCAGATATTTTACAAAAAGCTTCTGATAATATTAGAAAAGATTAATTCAATTCCTCAATAATTAAAGAATAGAAACATGAAACATATAAATATAATATTTACGGTTGTTTTTATCAGTTCATTCATTATAAGTTGTAAATCAAGCAAAACTGTGGTGAAAGATAATGTCAAAACTACAACTCAAAATACAAAAATTTTTGCTGTAGACTTGAATGAGGCAATAAAAAAGGATGCTAAAACTAATTATGCTTTAACAAAGACAAAAGTTGCACTCTTAAAATCTAAAATTGCACTTGAGGTTGATAAATCTGAAAAAAAGGCAAAAGAAGAATTGGAAAATGCTAAAAATTATCTTTCAGAGGCTAAAACAACAGCTGATGAAAAAACAAAAGCAGAAATTGACCTATTGAAAGCAAAAGTAAATACTGCTAAAAAAAGTATTGAACAAAAAAGGGTTGATGCTTTAGAAAAGGTATCTACAATTGCTGATGAAGCAAAGACTCTGTCTGAAAGATATAACAAAAAATTTCAAACGGAAAAACAAAAAAATATTGCTTCAATCAATATGAAATATACTGAACTTAGGGCTGAGGAAGCACTTTTGAGAGCAAAAATTGCTGCACAATCAGAAAAAACATATATTCAAGCACAAACCTATCTTAAAGAAGCAAATGAATGGTATGTTCGTAGTAAAGAATATGGAACTCAGGAGATCAAGTATAATATAGAGCAAATTCAAAAAGATATTGCTGATGCACAATCATATTTAGAAAAAAGGGATAAAGAAGCACGAAATAAAATAGCATACATCTTGCGAAAAACTTCTGAGAAGATTAGAAAAGATTAATTAGAAAAATATTTTATATAAATAGATATTAGTCCTTTCGTTTTATAGTAATTGTAAATAGGAAATGAGATACATTAACATTGAAAATATTATAAAGAATAGTAACTCGAACCTATTAAAAAGCTTCCCAAATTTTTCAATAAAAATAATTGGTAAAATAATAAGACAAGATGGGATGAATGAAATTCTTTCAGAATTTAAGGATATTGAAGGAGTGCCCTTTTTAGAAAAAGTAATTGAAAAATTAAATATAACTATTGAAATTGAAGGAATTGAAAATTTACCAAATAATAGAAAATCCATTTTTGTTGCAAATCATCCGTTTGGAATATTGGACGGACTAATATTAACAAGTATAGTAGGTGAAAAATATGGAGATTTAAGGGCAATTGGAAATGATGCTTTCAAACATGTACCACAATTAAAACCACTTATTCTTAATGTTAGTGTTTTTAACAAAAGCTCAAAAGAATATTACAAAGAGTTAAATAAGGCATATGATTCTAATATTCCAATAACTCATTTTCCAGCGGGGTTTGTTTCAAGAATTGTTTATGGAAGAGTTCGTGATAAACGATGGGAAAAGAGTTTTATTAAAAAGGCCATTTCTAATAAACGAAATATTGTTCCTATCCGATTTTACGGTAAAAATTCAAACCTGTTTTACACTATATTTTTATTGCGAAAAATGTTATTTATTAAAACCAATATTGAACTTGTTCTTTTACCGAGAGAATTGTTTAATATGCAAAACAAAACAATTAGGGTAAAAATAATGAAACCTATTTCTTATAAATCTTTTGATAAATCACAAAGCCATTTAGAATGGGCAGAAAAAATAAGAAAACTAGTATATAATAATTATTAAAATAAAATGAAAAAAACAACAGCAATAATCTGTGTTTTTAACGAACAAGACACAGTGGGAAATGTAATTATTTCTACATCTAAAGAGCAATTTATTGATGAAATTGTTGTAGTAAATGATGGTTCTACAGATAACTCAAAAAACATTATTGATAAACTAAAATTTGAATTTAACCTACAAGTTATTCATTTTGATAAAAACAAAGGAAAAGGTTATGCAATGGCAATCGGTGTTGAAAATGCTACACATGATATAGTGGTATTCATTGATGCGGATCAAACTAAGATAACACCTAACTATACATCCGAATTAATAAAGCCATTGGTAAATAATGAATTTGAAATGGTTTTAGGCTATTCTACAGTTAATGTTTTAACCAAAGAAATAAATCCATTGAAAATACTGACTGGAGAACGTGCATTATTCAAAAATGATATTATGCCAATTTTAGAAAAAATAAAACAATCGAGATTTGGTGTAGAAACGCTATTGTTTTTTTATTATATGTCAGTTGAAAAATCTATAAAATTTACAAGATTGCCAGGTTTAAAACATAGAGATAAGTATAAAAAAGCATCTTTTAAAGAAGCAACAAGTAATTATATTGGCGAAGGATGGGAAATTGTTAGTGCTGCATTAAAAAATCATGATTTAGTATTAAAATCTTTACAAAGAAAAAAATCAATAATGTATTAAAGATACTCAGCTTTCTTTAGATAAAAAAGTACACAATAAAATTGCCAATATTTTAGAAAAAACTTCGAGTAAAATCAGAAAAGAATAATTCAGTTTAGAGCAATAGAATAGACAGTCTTTTCATAAGACTGTTTATTTTTTTGAAGGTAAATTCTTATTCCTAAGAAAAAGAAAATAAACATTTAAAAGTTTTTATTATCAGTAATTAAATCAAGAATTAGCCTGGTAATAAGACCTATGTTAAAACTGTAATAGTTGGTGTAACGATTGGTTTGATAGTTTGCCCATTACTCAAATAAAACATTACTATCATACTAATGCATTCTCTCTTTTTTAGCATTTTAACATAGATTATATTATTATTTAAAATAAATTCTTATTGTACCACTTAAGTGGTAATTCTTAATAATGCAAGTATCTACCTTTGTACCATAATTTAAAACAAGAGTTGTACGGCTACAAAAGGAAAAATCAAAAAAGGGATCGTAGAGATTTCTGCTGAGAGTAAAGGTATTAGAAACGATATCGTCTTATTTGTTAAAGATGAGTATGAAAAAACTATGGAATTGAGAGGTCATACGACCGATACCGTTAAGGAGATTACTAAAGATACACTTGATGGTATGTTTGAAGGTATTCATGAGGTTAAAAATAGGAGGAATTGAGAATAAAAATAACAAAATTTGACATTAGTCAAAATTTTGAAAAATAAAACTGGAGCAGAGCCCAGTATAAAAAACGACTAAATTTAATTTTAAAAAAAATGAAACAATTAGAAAACAAAGTTGCAGTAATTACTGGTGGTGCTGGTGGAATTGGGACAGCAACAGCCAAACTCTTCTTAGAAGAAGGTGCAAAAGTAGTTTTAGTAGATTTATCTGAAGATAACTTAAAAAAAGTGGCAGATGAATTAGCTAGCAATAATTTATCGTATTGTGTAGCGGATGTATCAAAAGAAACCGATGTAAAACACTACGTACAAGAAGCAGTAAACAAATTTGGGAAAATTGATATTTTTTTTAACAACGCAGGTATTGAAGGAGTTGTTGCTCCTGCAGTTGATTACCCTGTTGATACATTTGATAAAGTAATAGCTGTAAATTTAAAAGGTGTTTTTCTTGGCAATAAATACATAGTTCCACAAATGAATGATGGAGGTAGTATACTTATTACATCTTCCGTTGCAGGACTAACAGGTTTTCCTGGTTTAATAGCTTATGTTGCATCTAAGCATGGGGTAATTGGGATAATGCGAACACTAGCTAAAGAGCTTGCTCCTAGAGGAATTAGAGTAAACACCATTAATCCTTCTCCAGTAAATAATAGAATGATGCGTTCAATTGAATCTCAAGCTGCTGGAGGTGGAGATGCTGAGCCTGTAAAAGAATCTTTTGAAAGTGATATTCCGTTAGGTAGATATGCAGAATCGGAAGAAATTGCTCAATTCGCACTATTTTTAGGAAGTGACCAAAGCAAATTTATCACAGGAACTACTAATCCTATTGACGGAGGAATGATGGCTTAATAAAAAAAGCCCATAATATGGTATAAGCGAGTAGCAGGTTTCTAGACTCTTAACTTTCAATTTGTCGCTTAACTATGTTTTATGAACTACTTTTGAATTTAGTATTAAACCACTATCGCGTTTATAAATACCGTTAGATGTAGTTGAAATAGATGACATTTCAAAATTACTAGCATATTTAATAACAGATGTAGAGATTTTTTTTGAAGATTATAAAAAACTAATGAATTTTACACTTATTAGAGAATTATGATTATAAAATATAAAAAGGAAAAGATAAAAATGCAGGTGCGAAAAGGGGTCTTAGAGTTTTGTATCCTATCTATATTACAGGGTGGAGATGCATATGCTAGTGAAATACTTGTACAACTTAAAAATGCAAATTTGTTAGTGGTTGAGGGTACTATTTACAGATTGTTAAAGCGATTAAAAGATCTAGGGTTGTTAAGTTATTTCTGGGAAGAATCAACATCTGGGCCGCCTAGAAAATATTATAAATTAACAGAAGCAGGAGAATTATTTTTAGAAGAATTAAATACAAATTGGATAAATTTTGTTCAATCAGTAAACACTATAACTAACAATAATAATTAAACAATGATTCATAAAACTAGAATAATTGATAAAACATATCGTCATACTAATCGATATCTCAAAATTATTAAAGTACTCATAAAGTATGGATTTGTAGATGTTGTTTCTCAATCAGGCTTGGAAAGTGTTATTGATTTTGGAAGAAAAATTGCTTTCAGAAAAGTAGATTCTACTATTGCAACTCTTTCGCGTTGGGAACGCATGCGGCTTGTTTTAGAAGAACTTGGGCCAACTTTTATCAAATTTGGTCAAATAATGAGTACAAGACCAGATTTAATCCCAATTGACTTAATCACTGAACTTAAGAAATTACAGGATTCGGTTCCTCCTTTTTCAGAGACCAAGGCGGTTTCATTAATTGAGAAAGAGTTAGGAAAATCTGTCTTGGAAATTTTTAAATTTTTTCCCCCTAAGCCAATAGCAGCAGCTTCCATTGCTCAGGTTTATAAGGCAAATCTTATCGGAGGAGAAGAAGTTGCAGTTAAGGTACAACGTCCTGGAATTGATCGAATTATTGAAACTGATTTAGAAATAATGTTTCACCTAGCTACAATGATAGAGAAACATTCAAAAGATATGAAATCTTTTAACATTATTAAAATAATGGAGGAATTTGAAATATCTATACGAAAAGAATTAAATTTTTCTATTGAGGCTTCAAACATTGAACGATTTGCCAATAATTTTCAAAAAGACCTAAATATCTACGTCCCCAAATGCTACAGAAAATATAGTACAAAGAAAGTGCTAACAATGGAGTTCATTGATGGTATTAAAATTTCTGATATTGAAAATTTAAAAAAAAATTCACTTGACCGAACAATTATCGCAAAAAAAGGAGCGGATCTGGTACTAAAGCAAGTATTTGAATATGGATTTTTTCATGCTGACCCTCATCCAGGAAACATCTTGGTATTACCAGAAAATGTTATCTGTTTTCTTGATTTTGGAATGATGGGAACATTAACCCGATCATCAAGAGAATTAATTACATCTATGATCACAGGTGCAATTGATAACGACATTGATAGAATTATTAGGAATTTATTAAGATTATGTGGAACAACTGGTAAAGTTGATAAACAAAAACTGGAGCTACAAATTACTGAACTTATTGAAAGATATTTTTATCGATCGCTAGAAGAAATGGATATGGCGAGTTTAATTCGTGATGTAATAAAATTCTTTCCTGAGAATAATTTAAAAATGCCATCCGATCTTTTTTTGTTGGGAAGATCATTACTCCTTTTACAAGGAAATGGAGAAATGCTTGATCCTGATTTTAATGTTGCCAAGCAAATAAAACCATATATAAATAAGATGATTAGGCAACGCATAAACTTTAGTAAAATTGCAAAAGATATGTTTATTTCTTCACAGGAATTAGCACATCTGATGAAGGAATTACCGTTTGAGATTCGTGAGATTATCAAAAAAGCAAAAAATGGTACTTTAAAAATGGATATTGAGCATAAGGGTTTAGATTCTATGCTCCATTCTCATGAGCAAATAAGTAACCGAATTATTTTCGCCATTGTTTTGGCCTCTATAACTATTGGTTCTTCCATAATTGTACATTCAAAAATCCCTCCATTGTGGAATGATATTCCTGTTATTGGACTTGTCGGATTTCTTGCTGCAACAATTCTAGGTTTTTGGCTTCTTTTATCTATCTTTCGTCATGGCAAAATGTAGAATAGATTTTATATTATATACTATAAATTAAATGGAAACAATAAACAGTTTTTTACACTTTGAAATATTAAATTATAAAGAATATACGCTTACAGTTGTTAATTTATTAGGTCTTCTGGCAATATTTTTAATAACTAAATTAATTTTAGTAATAATTAAAAAAGCCTTAACCCGTAAACATAAAATTAACCAGTTAGACGATGGGAGTATTTTTGCATTATATCAACTCATTAAATATATTATATGGATAATTTCTATTGGTTTAATGTTAGAAACAGTTGGTATTAAACTTAATTTACTATTAACGGGTTCTGCGGCTTTACTTGTGGGAGTAGGATTTGGATTACAACAAATATTTAATGATGTTATTTCTGGTATAATTTTACTGTTTGAACGTTCAGTTAAAGTTGGCGATATACTAGATATTGATGGAGATGTGGTAATTATTAAAGAAATTGGATTACGTACTTCTAAAGGATTAAATAGAAATACAATTATTATTACGCTTCCTAACTCTTTGATTACAAACAGTAAAGTAATCAATTGGAGTGGTCAATCAAAAAAAACTATTTTTATAATTAATGTTGGCGTGGCCTACGGTAGTGATGTGGATTTAGTGATAAAAATTCTTGAAGATAGTGCATTAGAGCATCCAGAAGTATTAAAGAAAGAATTAATAGAAGGACGCTTTATTAATTTTGGAAATTCGTCATTAGATTTTCAAGTTTTATTTTATAGTGAAAATGTTTTTAGAATAGAAAGAGTCAAAAGTGATATTAGAAGAATTATCAATAGAAAATTTATTGAAAAAAATATTACAGTTCCTTTTCCTCAATTGGACTTACATTTAAAGTCGAATGATACCGATTTTAATACGCAAAATAAATAGTATATTGATACTCCTAATAAAACTAATAAAATGAAAAAAAATGTATCATTAGTATTATCTGGTGGAGGCGCTAGAGGAATTGCACATATTGGTGTCATTGAAGAATTAGAAAAACAAGGGTTCAATATTAAATCAATTTCAGGTACTTCTATGGGTGCACTAATTGGAGGAGTTTATGCTGTTGGAAAAATAAAAGAGTATAAAGAATGGATCTATTCACTGGATAAATTAGAAATATTTAGGCTTATAGACTTTACTTTTAGTTCACAAGGATTAGTTAAAGGAGAACGCGTATTTAAAAAAATGAAGAAATTTATTCCTGATGTGAATATTGAAGAATTAAAAATAAATTATGCTGCTACAGCTACCGATATTACTAATAATAAAGAAATAGTTTTTACAAATGGAAGATTATACGAAGCCGTAAGGGCATCTGTTTCAATTCCAACAGTATTTGTTCCAGTAAAAACAAAAGATTCTCTTTTGGTAGATGGAGGAATTATGAATAACGTTCCTATTAGTAATGTAAAAAGAACTAAAAATGATATATTAATCGTCGTCAATGTAAATGCAGATGTTCCGGTATATAAACCTCCTACTTCGAAAAGTGTTAAAGATAAAAATCAAAAGGCTTATTCACAAAAAATGAATAGCTTTAAAAACCATTTACAAAATATTTTACCTATTCAACAAAATGAAAGGTTTGCATATTTTAACCTTATATCTAAAACCATTAATATATTAATTAATCAGGTCTCAGCTATGGTAATTGAAAAGACCCCTCCAGATATACTAATAAACATATCTATTGATTCATGTGGTGTTTTTGATTTTTATAAGGCTGAAGAATTAGTTAAAATTGGAAAACATATAGCTCTAAAAAACATTAAAGAGTATAAAAATAAATTAAATGAAGATTGATAAATATGAAGAATACAATAAATATATTCTTATTAATTCTATTTGTAACTAGTGCCAATATTATTAAAGCACAAGACATTAACTGGGATCTAAAGAGAAATATACACGGGATTACAATTCATACTAGAAAAATTGAAAAAACAGGTAATGTTGAGTTTAAAGCGAGTATGATTACTAATACAACTATTGATACAATATTAAATACAGCTGCAAATGTTGAAAGTTACACTCAATGGATGTCAGATGTAATCGTATCAAAAACACTTCATGATGTTAATAAAAAAGAAAGATATATCTATATTGAAACTAAAGTACCATGGCCTTTGAAGAATAGAGATATGCCTTTTTATCAAAAAATTATAGTATCTAATAAAACAGTTAAAATTATTTTGACTGGTATACCAGATTATATTCCTCACAAAAAAGGAATAACAAGAATTACGAAAGAGTTGTCGGGATCATGGGTCTTTACTCCAATAGGTGATAATAAGGTTAAAGTCATATATAAATCCTTATTTTATCCCGGTCCTACTATGCCAGATTGGATTCTTGGTTTATTTACAGTAGAAGGCCCCTATAAAACATTAATTAAATTAAGAGCAATTCTAGAGCTTTAATTGTATACCTTATAACTTAATGCTGTTTAAATAAAAATTGAACAGTTATTTTCCATTCAAAGAATAAAAATCACAAATCATTTTGTCAGTTTATAAAAAAACCGTTTCTTTGTACTTTAAAACTAATATAGTCAAATAGGATAAAAAAATGGCTTTAGAAGATACTAGGGATAAAATTTTAAGTGTTGCTAACAAATTATTTAGCAGGTTTGGTTTTCATAAAACTTCAATGGATGAAATTGCTAAAATAGCAAGAAAGGCAAAAGGCTCTTTATATTATCATTTTAGTAGTAAAGAAGAATTGTTTAAAGAAGTTGTATCTAAAGAAATGATAAGCTTAAAAACACAATTGTCTATAATTATTGATAATACAGATTTAAGTGCTTCTGGTAAAATTAAAGAATATCTAATTAAAAGAATGGAGGTTTTAAGTGAAGCCGCTAACTATCACGAAACTTTAAAAGCAGATTTCTTTGAACATTTCGATTTTATTGATGAATTAAGAAATGAGTTAGATCTTTGGGAAAAGGCAAGCTTAAAAAAGATAATATCACAAGGGGTTAAAACCGGTGAGTTTGTTGAACAAACAGATATAGATGTCTTATTAGATGTTTATATTATGGTATTAAAAGGGTTAGAAATACCGTTTTTTTTACAAGATAAATATGATAGATATTCACCTTATTTTGAAAATTTGATGAACATCTTTACAAAAGGATTATCTCGATAATTTTTTTTAAACATAACTGACTATAAAACGATAAAAGTATAAATATTATAACAACTAAAATTCATGAACAAATTAGCTAAATCAATTGTAAAATTAAAATGGTATATCCTAATAGTTCCCTTAATTGTGACATATAGCTGCCATAACAAAGAGAGTCAGAATAAACTGGAAAGCAATAGTTCAACAGCTCCAATTAAAGTTGAAGTACAAAAAGTAACTAATGGTGCATCCAGTAATAAATTGAGTTATAACGGAAATGTAATTCCTAAAAAGACTATTCCGTTGAGTTTTTTAATTCCCGGAATCGTAACTAAAATAAATGTTGACGAAGGAGATTTTGTAAAAAAAGGACAAGTATTAGCAATATTGAAAAATGCCTCATTCAAAAACGCATATCAAGGAACACAAGCAACTCAAAAACAGGCTCAAGATGCTTACAACAGATTAAAAACTGTACACGATAAAGGTAGTTTGCCAGAAATAAGATGGCAAGATGTAAAAACTAAATTAGAACAAGCGAAATCAGCAAATCAGATTGCCTTACAAAATGTTGCTAATGGTACACTTAAAGCACCTTCAGACGGTTTTATTGGGATGCGTAATTTAGATATAGGAGAAACTTCCATTCCTTGGGATCCAGTGTTTAATATTGTTTCTATTGATGAAGTGTACATTAGAGTCTCTGTTCCAGAAAATGAAATCAATAAAATTAAGAAGGAACAAATGGCAAATATTACTATTCCTGCATTAGGCAGCCAAATTTATAATGGTAAAGTTGAAAAGATTGGAGTAGTAGCAAATCCTATATCTAAAACTTATGATATAAAAATTCTTATTCCTAATTCTAAAATGGAGATAAAGCCAGGAATGGCTTGTGATATTGCTATAAATATAAGTTCAGAAAATAATATAATAACAATCCCCTATCAATGTGTAATAAAAGATAAAGAAGGAGAAAGCTTTGTTTATGTTATTGATTCTCAATCTAAAACTGCTATAAAAAAACATGTCCAGCTAGGATCATTTATAAATAATAAAATTGAAATAGTATCAGGTCTTTTTGAAGGAGATTTAGTTGTTACAGAAGGCAAACAGAAATTATCCAACGAGGTAAAAGTAACTTTCTAACAAAGGTAATATTGTTATAAAATTAGAAATATAAAACTTCAGAATGAAAAAAATAAACATCATAGAAGCCGCAATGAAGCATTACCAAATCATATTATCTATGGTTATAGTAATGATGATTTTGGGAATATTTGGAATCCTAAATATGCCAAGGCGTGAATTTCCTGAATTTACGGTACGTCAAGGTATTGTTGTAGGACTTTACCCAGGAGCTACTTCAATGGAAGTTGAAGAGCAACTTACCACAAAAGTTGAAGATTACCTATTTGGTTATGAAGAAGTTAAAAAAGCAAAAACCTATTCACATTCCAAAGAAGGTATGATGATTGTTTATGTTGAGCTTAATGACAATGTTAAAAATGCAGATAAATTTTGGTCAAAACTTAGAATTGGCCTTGGAGAGCTAAAAATGCAACTCCCATCAGGTGTAGTTGCCTTGATAGGGAGTAATGATTTTGGAGATACTTCAGCCTTGTTGATTACCATGTCTTCTAAAGAGAAAAGTTATAGGGAACTTGAAGTAATAATGGAAGACTTGAAGGATGAAATTAGAAAGATTAGTTCTGTCTCTAAAATAAAAGGGTATGGCACACAAAAAGAGAAAATTTATATTTATATAAAACCAGAGAAATTAACGGAATTTAATGTTAATTCTTCAAATATATTAGCGGCATTTAAGTTGCAAGATGCACTTAATTACTCTGGCCAATTAGATAATGGGGATTTAGTTTTACCTATTCATTTACCTCCTCGATTTGAAGCTATTAATGATTTAGAAGAACAAATTATTTACTCAGATCCGCAGGGAAACATTGTACGTTTAAAAGATGTTGCTCGCATAGAGAAACATTACGAAAAACCTGATAATTTAATTCGAAATAATGGCAATAGTGCCCTTCTGCTTTCTTTAGAAATGCAAAAAGGCAACAATATTGTGCATTTTGGGAAGGAAGTAAGCCAAGTACTTGACAAATTTTCTGAAACCACTGATAGTGATGTGAAATTAAATGTAATATCCAATCTGCCAGAAGTAGTAGATGATTCTATTTCCCATTTTTTGGTTGAATTTTTATTAGCAATTATAGCAGTTATTATAGTAACCATGATCTTTTTACCTTATCGTGTCGCTGCAGTTGCCGCTGTATCAATTCCTGTTTCTGTTTTAATTACTTTAGGAATTATGCAAATGGTAGGTATCCAACTCCATATTGTGTCATTAGCAGCTCTAATTGTAGTTCTAGGGATGGTAGTAGATAATGCCATTGTTATTATAGATGAGCATATTGAAAAATTAGATGAAGGAGAAACTCCATGGAATGCAGCATGGAAAGCAGCTACAGAACTATTTATTCCTGTATTATCTGCTACATTAGCCATTACAGCTTCCTTTTTCCCACTTATGTTTTTTCTCACTGGAATTGCTAATGATTTTGTTGGCACTTTTCCTGTTACCATAGGCATTACATTAGCTATTTCAATGATAGTGGCTATATTTTTAGTGCCTTTTATAAGTTATGTACTTATTAAAAAAGGGCTTAATCAAAAAAATAAATCCAAAAGGAAAGGTGTTTTAGATTATTTACAAAATTGGTATAACAGTACATTGAACTTAACTTTTAAATATCCTAAACTAACAATCGGTGCTGGTATATTATCAATACTATTAGGAGTGCTATTCTTTTTAAATATAAATCAAAAATTGTTTCCAGAAATGGAAAGAAAACAATTTGCGATAGAAGTCTATTTACCTGAAGGTAGTTCACTTTCAAAAACTGAAAATGTAATTGACAGTTTAGAAACTATTTTGGCATTAGATTCAAGGATTACAAATGTAGCCAGTTTTATTGGTAATGGGTCTCCAAGATTTAATGCTTTATATGCACCTCATATACCTGCTAAAAATTATGGTCAACTTTTAATTAACACCAGTTCTTCAGAAGCAACTACTGAAATATTAGACGAGTATAGTAAAAAGTATAGTAATATTTTTCCTCAAGCCCATATAAAATGGAAGCAATTGGCAATGGAATCATTTAAAGCGCCTATTGAAGTTAGAATTTCTTCAAATAACATTAAAGATTTAAAGGATATAAGTAACAAAGTTTCGAAAATCTTACAAAAGAACAGAGATATTACTTGGGTTAGAAATGATTGGGAAGAGATGCGACCAGGTATTTCTGTTGATCTGAATGAAAATAAAGCGAATAAATTAGGTTATGCCAAATCATTTGTTTCATCTTCTCTTATTGTTTCTCTTGACGGTTTGCCATTAACAACTGTATGGGAAGGAGACTATCCTATTAGTGTAGTTCTCACTAAAGAAGAAAATGAGAAAAAAGAGATCAATGATTTAGAAAACCAATATGTTACCTCTCCACTTACATTTGAATCATTACCATTACGTTCTATTGGAAAGCTTAAACCAGAATGGACCGAAGGCAATATTTCTAGAAGAAATGGTGTGAGAACACTTACCGTAATGGCAGATCTGGAGCGAGGGGGGATAGCTTCTAAGATTTTCAGAGAAATTCGCCCTGAAATAGATGCTTTACAATTACCAGAAGAATTAAGTATTAATTACGGAGGTGAAAATGAAGCTACCATTGAAAATTACACACCTATGGCTATTTCACTTGGAGTAAGTGTTATCCTCATATTTTTTATTTTAATCTTACAATTTAAAACTATCAGAAGAGCATTATTAATAATGTCAACGATGCTTCTAAGTGTTTTTGGAGCTGGTTTAGGTTTATTATTACTAAAATACCCTTTTAGTTTTACTTCTTTTATTGGAATTATAGGGTTAATGGGTATTGTAGTTAGAAATGGTATTATCCTAGTAGATTATGCAAGTCATTTGGTAGTTACAAAAAAGATGTCTTTTAGAGATGCAGGTTTAGCAGCAGGAAAAAGAAGAATGCGGCCTATATTTCTTACTTCTATGGCAGCAGCTGTTGGTGTAATTCCAATGATTATTAGTAACTCTCCCTTGTGGGCACCATTAGGTACTGTAATTTGCTTTGGTTTAATTACTGGTATGATACTTACATTATTGGTACTTCCTGTTCTGTATTGGAAATCTACCAGTAGTAAAGAAATTGAGAAAATAATTGAATAAAATATTTTGTAAAATGAAAATCTTAAAAATAAGTATATTTTTGCTTTTTAGTCTAGTTACATTTCCTGTATTAGCTCAAAACATTACACTTTTGAAATGCAAAGAGTTAGCTTTAAAAAACAATAAAACTTTAAAAGAATCTAGATTAAAACTAGAAGCATCTGAAAAAGTAAAACAAAATGCTTTTACTAATTATTTTCCAAAAGTAAATGCATCAGCCTTTGCTGTACGGTCTTCAGACTATTTGCTGGATATTCAAACGCCTGAAATGAACCTTCCAGTATATGATGGAAATCCTGCTAACATAGGTACTGCAACTCAATTTGCATATGTGCCTGCACTTAGTATCCAGTCATTAGATTATGCTAATACCGCCGTAGTAACTGCAATACAACCTTTATATGCTGGAGGACAAATAAAAAACGGGAATAAGCTAGCTAATTTAGGGATGGAAATTAATCAACTTCAACTCAATTTATCAACAGATCAAATTTTAGCTACTACCGAAGACTATTATTGGAAATTGGTAGCACTTAAAGAAAAACAGTCAACACTTAAAAGTTATAAAAAACTGTTACTTACGTTGCAAAAAGAAGTTCAAGATTATTATGATGCTGGCTTGGTTAATAAAAGTGATTTACTAAAAGTCAAATTAGAATTAAACAAAATTGAAGTCAATAAATTGAAACTTGATAATGGAACGGAAATGCTAAAGATGGTCTTTTCGCAACACATTGGAATTCCTTATAAAGAATCTATAAATGTAAATGATTCAATAGTTTCTTTACTTCCTCCCGAAAGTTATTTTATGGAAGCTAAAATGGCCTTGGCAAACCGTCAAGAATATAAAATGTTGAATAGAGCTGTAGAGGCTGAAGTTTTACAAAAGAAAATGACTAAGGGTGAATATCTTCCCCAACTAGCTGTTGGTGTTGGAGGTTTGTATTTAGATGCATATGAACAAGATAATAGCTACGGTTTGGCATTTGCAACTTTATCTATCCCAATTTCAGATTGGTGGGGAGGCTCTTTTAAACTTCAAGAACATGAAATTAAAATTAAAATAGCAAAAAATAATTTAGATGAAAAATCAGAGCTTTTACAATTACAAATATCAAAAGCATACAAAGACTTAATAATTAGTTATAAGCAAATTAACATTGCAAAAACATCTTTAAAACAGTCATTCGAATATCAGAAAGAATTAGAAGACACTTTTGATGCTGGTATTACAAACACTTCTGATTTATTGGAAGCTAGAGCTTTAACTCAACAGGCTAGAGATATTTTAATAGATGTTAAAAGTCAATATAAAATAAAAGTTGCAAATTATTTACTTGTGGTGGGTAGAATATCTCAATAAAATTAAAGAACAGAAACATGAAACAAAAAGTTGCATTGGTATTATCTAGTGGCGGTTCAAAAGGACTAGCTCATATAGGCGTCATTAACGAACTTGAAAAACAAGGTTTTGAAATATCATCTGTTTCCGGTTCTTCAATAGGCTCAGTAATAGGAGGATTATATGCGATGGGTAAATTACCTGAATATACCGATTGGATAAAAACCTTAAACAAAAAACTCGTTTGGGGGCTTATAGATTTTACATTTTCATCAAGTGGGTTAATAAAAGGGGTAAGAGTATTCAACAAAATGAAATCATTTATTCCTGATATACGCATTGAAGAAATGAACATTCCATTCTCAGCTATTGCAACAGATATTTTAAATGAAAAAGATGTGGTATTTAGTGATGGAAGTTTTTATGAAGCTATTAGAGCATCGGTCGCAATTCCATCTCTTATTACACCCGTTAAATACAAAGAGACTTTCTTGGTTGACGGAGGTGTGTTAAACCCTATACCAATAGAACACGTAGTACGTAATGATAATGACATTTTGGTTGTAGTTAATTTATATGGAGAAAAAATAGAAAAGATTGAAACTCCAAAATTCTCAGAAGAGAAAAATCAAGGATATAGTACAATAAATGGGTTAGTAAACAACCTTGGTAAATTGATTAGCTCTGGTGATAAAAAAAGCTTAGGATATTTTTCTCTTTTAAACACAACCACACACGCGATGGTTCATAAACTGACAAAAGAGAGTGTAGAAAAACATCAACCGGATATCACTATTAACATACCTCGTGATGCAGCTAGTACTTTTGACTTTCACAAGGCAGATGAACTGATAGAATTAGGAGAAATTAATGCAAATAAAGAAATTTCTAAATATTTAAATTCCAAACAATGAATATATCGGCAATAATTTGTGTTTACAATGAAGAAAGCACTATCGAAAATGTCGTAACAACCGTTTCTGATTACTTTTTTGACGAAGTAATTGTTGTTAGCGATGGTTCAACCGATAAAACGGATTCTATATTAAGAGGAATCAATAAATCTTATGATTTTAAATATATCGCTTTACCTGAAAATAAAGGAAAAGGGTTTGCGATGGCAACTGGTGTAGAAAATGCAAGTAGCGAAATAATTGTATTTATTGATGCTGATTTATCTAACATCCATGAAAATCATTTTACTAATTTGATTGACCCTATATTTAATAAAGAAGCTGATATGGTTCTTGGTCAGGCAACTGAAACATTAATCAATTATAGTATAAATCCTTTTAAATCCTTTACAGGTGAGCGTGCTTTATTAAAAAAAGATATTTTACCACTACTAGACAAAATAAAAAATTCGAGATTTGGTGTTGAGACACTTATTAATATTTTTTATCAATCTGAAGGTAAAACCGTTAAATACGTAATGCTAAATGGATTAAAACATCCTACAAAATTTGACAAAACTACAAAATATCAAGCCGTGAAAGAATTTATTTCTGAAGGACAAGAAATTACGTTAACCGTTTTTAAAAATTATGATTTAATTCTTAAATCTATAAAAAAAACAGTAATGCGAATTTGATCTATGAAGAAAACAATATTACATAGGGCCAGTGAGCTATTTTTAAAATACGGATTTAAGAGTGTTACCATGGATGATATTGCTAACGCATTAGTTATCTCAAAAAAAACAATTTATAAGTATTTTAAAAATAAAGAAGCATTAGTTGATGAAGCTACAATATTTGTACAAAAAACTATATATAATTCGGTATTACGCATTTGTAATGAGGGGCATAATGCGATTCAAGAAAATTATGAAATAAAGAAAATGTTCAAAGACCTATTTAAAATCTCTGATGATTCACCCATATACGAACTTCAAAAATATTACCCTAAAACATACTATAGAATAAAGACCAATGAGTTTTCTATGTTTAAAGATTGTATTTCAAAAAATATTATTAAAGGTATTAATGAGGGTTTATACAGAAAAGATATTGATAGCGAACTTATGACAAAATTCTATTTTTCACTAGTAATAAGTGCATATGATTCGACTTTATATTCTTACAATAAAAATACTATCAACAAATTAGAACGAAGTGTTCTTGAATATCATCTAAGAGCTATTGTAACACTTAAAGGGCTAAAAATTTTAGAAGAGAAATTGAAAAAATGCAGAACACTTAGAGTTAAGTAAAACAAATAATTAAGGTAAATAAAAGGTTTGGCACTTTTCATTTTGACTTCGGAATTCTTAAAATCATGAGTTCCGAAATTCTGGACGAGTAACCCTGTCCAATTTGGCCAACGCACCATATAACTCCTCACTATCAAAGTTCAGTTAGACCTTTGACAATCGCTCGCCCCCCTATTGAGGCAGCTTTCAAAACTTGCAAAGAACCCCATATCATCCACGCCCTATCATACTTTTAAACTTTATATTGTAATAACAATTACTTAAAAAGTGAACCTCGAAAAACATAGATTAGTATCATACTTCATAAAAAATACTGTAAATAATTGTGAATTTATTTTTTTTAGTTAAATAATATTATATATTTGATGACTGAGTAGTTAGTCAGTTTTTAAATTATGGCACTAAAAAAAACAAAATCCGAAAAGAAAACAGCCAAGGAAAAGATCATGTTTGTTGCTCTAGAATTGTTTGCTAAAAAAGGTTATCACAGAACATCAACCGTCAACATAAGTAAAAAAGCTAATATCTCCAGCGGATTATTATTCTATCATTTTGGATCTAAAGAAGGTTTATTAAAATCTATTGTCGAGATGTTATTATCTAGACTAGATGATATTTTTGATCTCGAAAATTATAACGATCCTAACAAAATGTTAGAAATTATCATTGACCGTTTTTTTGACTCTTTACAAAAAAATCGTTCGTATTGGGATCTATACATGGCTCTACTCTATCAGCCAGACACAAAAAAACACATCCTAGAACAAGTCATTTCACATTCAAAAAAGTTCCGTCACGAAATATATAAATTAATGCATAAAATGGGTAATCAAGACCCAGGAGCCAATTCATTTGAATTTGAAATTTTAAGAGTTGGGATATTTGCATCTTATTTATCTAACCATAATGACAAAGTTCTTGAAAAGGCACGTCAGACTATGAAATCTAAATACTTACATCAACCATTTTAATTAACTTAAATTATAAATTATGAATAAATCAATTACATTTTTCTTGATTTTCTTTTTCATCTCTGGAGCTATATTTTCCCAAGGTGGTATAAAAGGAACTATTACAAACGAATTCAACGAAAAATTTTCACAAGCAGATGTGTATATTGAAAGCCTTGCCAAAGGAACCATCTCTGACGAGAATGGAAATTTCGAATTAGCTAATATTAACGACGGCACCTATATTGTATCATTTTCACATATGGGTTATACAACTTTTAAGAAAGAGGTTACTATTAACGGAGAAATTATTGATTTGGGTAATATTAAGCTTGAATCAAGTACTCAAATGATGGACGAAATTGTGATGTCAGGGTCTAGAAGAGCTGAAAAAATTACAGAAAGTCCAGCTACAATTAATGTAATCACTGCTAAACAAATAGATCAGTTCGTTGGAAATCCAGGTGAATTATTTGCACAACAAAAAGGTGTTGATTTTGTAAGAACAGGAGCTTTTATAAGCGGATTTAATGTAAGAGGATTTAATAGTGCTTTTAACCCAAAAATGCTTCAGTTAGATGACAATCGTTATTCTACTCTTATCGCAACAGGACTTGCATATGGACCAATGAGTCCGCTAGGCAAGGAAGATATAGAAAGAATTGAAGTAGTATTAGGTCCGTCATCAGCATTGTATGGTCCTAATGCTCATAATGGGCTGGTAAATACCGTAACAAAATCCCCTTTTAAGTATAGTGATACTGATATAACCATTGGAGGCGGCTCAAATAGCTTGTTTAGCGGAAGTTTCAGACATGCAAAAAAAATCTCTGATAAATTTGCCTATAAAGTTACAGGTGGATACATGACCGGGCAAGAGATAAAATGGACCGATTCTGTCTATGTTGCAGGGGTAGGTTATCCTGAATTAGAACTCGATAGGGATGTGTCTTTTGTTAAAGGAGCAGCATCTGTACATTACAAGCCAACTAGCAGCAGTGAAGTTGAAGTAGCTTATGGGAGTAGTAAAAGTAATTACATTTCTGTTACTAATGCCGGAAGAAACCAAATAAAAGATTGGAAACTTTCATACCTACAAGCATCGTATACATCAAAAAGAATTTTTGCTCAAATATATAATACATGGAGTGATACAGACAGCACTTATGCCATCAATAGAAGGACTCAAAATTATTTAGCTTTAGTAGGTGCTGGGCAAACAAATGAACAAGCCTTAGCAGGTTCCTATGGAGGTGCTATTTCACCAATATTTATTGATAAATCAAAAAGGTTGAATGGGGAGCTTCAATATAATAATAGGATTGGAGATCTTGATTTTATTTTAGGTGCACAAATACAAAAAGATGAAGCCGATAGTAGACAAACTTATTTGTTGGATGAAGATGGACCGATAAAAATTGATCAAATGGGATATTATGGACAATTAAAATATGCCTTTGGTGAATCTGGTTTAAAATTGATATTTGCGGCTCGTGCTGATGATCATGATATATTTGGTTTTAATTTTATTCCAAAAGGAGGTTTAACCTATACAGGTGATAATGGTACCTGGAGGTTGACCTACGGTAAAGGTATAGCTACACCAACAATATTGAACACAAATATGAAATTGTTTGGAGGGTTGATTTTGGGTAACGGTGAAGGATTTACACTTTCTGACGGTTCTAAAATAAAACCATTGGAAATTGAAACTATTCAAACCATAGAGTTGGGTTATAAAGGAAGTTTATCAGATGGTAAAATATATCTTGATGCTAATGTCTATTACAATATTTCCGATAATTTTATTAGTCCGTTAACTCAAATAGCTCCCACAGGTCTCGCAGGTGGCCCGGTGGTAACCCATAGGGGTGACCGATCTATAACTGATTTTACGGCTGGATTGGCTCCAGGTATTTTTGATCCGGGAGGATTTATGTTAACCTATTTAAACTTTGGCACAGTGGATACATATGGTGCCGACCTTGGTATTAATTATTATTTCAATGAAAAATATAATCTGGCCTTTAACTATTCTTTCTTTGATTTTAGCTTGGATGAAAATGACGTTGAGAATGATGGCAACGGAGATGGAGAAGTTACTGAATTAGATTTACCAATCAATACACCAAAACACAAATTGAGTGCTGCATTTAATATAAATGAAAAAAAGTTTTATGGTTCTATTTTGGCAAGATGGGTTCAAAAATATGATTTCTTTTCAGGAAGAAATGTTGCAGCAGCAACAAATACTGATATTATTATAGGCGGAGATCCTGTTGTTGAAAACCAACGCGTAGGAACCCAGTTCAACTATGGTCAATTAGGAGGGTTTTTCGTTAATCTAAATTTTGGTTATAAGATCAATAAGAACTTTTCTTTGGGTATTTATGCAAACAACATTGTAGGCTCTGGTAATTATGAATTTGTAGCTTCACCCGAAACAGAAACATTGTTCGGGGCAGAATTAAAAATAAAAATTTATTAGTTTGAATTAGTTGTATTAATTTTAAAAAAGAATCACGGATAAATTTCTCCGGGATTCTTTTTTTAATCTTCAACCTGATGAATATAGGAAAAGTGCTTACCAATAACGCAAAGTATCGTCCGGATCATTTGGCATTTGTTTATAAAGATAGGCGATTAACATACACTGAGTTAAACAAAAGTGTCAATAAAATTGCAAATTCTTTATATGATTTTGGTATTGGTAAAGGCGACAAAGTAGCTATGTTATTACCTAATTGTGATGAGCTTTGGGAACTCTACTGGGCAATTGCAAAGATTGGAGCCGTAGCTGTACCCCTGAGTCCTTTGCTGTGTGGTAAAGGATTGAGTAACCAGCTAAATAATGCAGATGCTTCTTTAGTAATAACATTAGAAAAAACAGCACCAAATTTAGTGGAAGTATTTCAAGATTTGAATTTGAAGAAGCAAGATATCTGGCTAACCGATACGCTACAGCATGATACATTTGAATTATTCCATAAACATAAAAGCAATGCTTCAGAAGAGGAGCCTAATGAAGTAGATATACAACCTGACGATCTTTATAATATTATTTACAGTAGTGGAACTACAGGTGAACCAAAAGGTATAATGCATACCCATAGAATCCGTGCAGCTTATATGTCACTTTTTGGAAATTATTACCGTATGACACCTGAAAGTGTTGTATTACATACAGGTTCTATAATATTCAATGGTTCATTTTTAACTACAATGCCAATAATGTTTCATGGAGGCACTTTTATTTTGCATCCATCATTTGAAGTAGATAACTTAGTCAAAACAATTAAAAATGAGAAAGTGACACATACTATTTTAGTCCCGTCTCAAATTATTGGTGCATTACAACATCCTGAATTTACCGGTGAAAACATGGACTCTTTAGAAATGATTTTATCCGTAGGTGCACCATTACATAAAGCGTATAAAGAAGAATTAAATAATAGAATACCTAATGTTTTTTATGAACTTTATGGATTAACTGAAGGATTTGTTACTATACTTGATAGAAATGATTTTCATAAAAAAACGGGATCAGTAGGTTGTCCGCCTCAATTTTTTGAAATGCGAATTCTTGGTGATGATGGTATCGAGGTGTCTGTAGGTTCTGTTGGAGAAATTGTAGGAAAAGGGCCTATTTTAATGAAAGGTTATTATAAAGATTCCGAGAATACAAATGAAGCAATTAAACATGGTTGGTTATATACTGGAGATCTGGGATATGTTGATGAAGATGGTTTTCTATTCTTAGCAGGTCGAAAAAAAGACCTGATTATTTCTGGTGGTGTTAATGTCTATCCAAAGGATATAGAAAGTATAATCTTAAAACACTCATTAATTAAAGAAACAGCCGTATTTGGAATACCAGATGAGCGATGGGGAGAAACTCCCATTGCGGCTATAGTCTTTAAAAAAAAGGAAGATGTTAGCAAAAAAAGCTTGATATCTTGGATTAATCAACGAATAGATGCACGTTTTCAAAAAATTAAGGATATTTATATATTGGATGATTTTCCACGTAATGTTGCCGGAAAAACTCTTAAACGTACTATTAAAGAGATGTATCTTACACAAAAAACCAACGAATGAACAAGTTTGTAAATACAAATGGTATAAGATTGCACTATTTAGAGCATGAAGGTGATGATCCACCGAGACCTGCAATTATTTTTTTGCATGGATTAACGGCAAATGCAAATTCATTTGATAATATTCTCCACAAAATAAATGGACATCGGATAATTGCGGTTGATCTTAGAGGTAGAGGTTTTAGCGACAAACCTGATGATGGTTATACAATGGAAGACCATGCAAAAGACATTATAGGTTTAATGGATTCGCTGGGAATAAAAGAAGCGGTCTTAGGAGGGCATTCGTTTGGTGCGCTGTTAAGTATATATTTAGCGGCTAACTATTCTGAGAGAGTTTTAAAAACAATTTTGATTGATGCTGCAGCGAGACTACACCCCAATGTTAAGGAAATGGTGGCACCTTCAATGTTGCGATTAGGTCGGGTATGGAATTCTTTTGAAGAGTATCTTGAAATAATTAAAAAAGCACCTTATTTTAATGATGGTTGGTTGCCAGAAATGGAATCATTTTACAGAGCAGATATTAGGGAAAACAACGACGGAACTATAACAACGCAGTCGAGTATCGCAACTATGACACTTGCTATTGAAGGCGCATTAAGCCCGGGTGAAAAGTGGTTGGAGTATTTCAAAACCATTGAGCAACCATCCTTATTAATTAATGGAACAGAAGCTTATGGGCCAAGCGGTGACCCAATCCTTCCGGAAGAACTTGCATTAGAGACTGTCAATATGATGAAGAATTGCATATATAAAAACGTAGCAGGAAATCATTTAACTATGGTTTTTGGTAAAGGAGCCGAGGAAACGGTCCTTGCCATTGAATCTTTTTTAAAAAATAAATAATGTATTTAGCTTGGTCACTTTTTATTGTTTACCTTTTAGGAACTTCTTATCTCGGTTATCTTGGGTATAAAAAAACAGAAGGATTTAGCAGTTTTGCCATCGGTAAAGGTGATCTATCACCTTTTGTTGTTGGGGTAACCTTAGCAGCAAGTACTGCATCTGCAGCTACTTTTATCATCAATCCTGGATTTGTATATGTAGATGGTCTATCTGCCTGGATAAACATGGTGTTTGGTACATTCAGCGGAATTATGTTTATGCTGATAATATTATCATTTAAATTTAGGCGCATTGGTGAAAAAATGAAAGCACTTACTGTTCCTGATTGGATTGGTAAGCGGTATAATTCAAAAGGGTTTTCATTGTACTTTGCCGTTATTAATTTACTATCATTTGCTTTCGTAGTATTATTGGTGGGTGGAATATCTATTGTTATGCAAAAACTATTAGGTGTAAATAATAGTACCGCTTTGATCATAACCTTAGTGTTTGTAACAGGTTATGTGTTTTTTGGTGGTACGTATGCACATGTCTACACCAATATGCTTCAAGGTGTTTTAATGATCATTGTTACTTTAGTAATATTGTGGTCTGGTTTTGAACTGATGATGAAAAGCGCTGACCCTGGTTTTATACAACAAATCTATAATGAGAATCCGAATTTATTAGCATGGATCAATAAAGAAGGTGAACTTTTTAATGATTTCTTTTCCATTTATATAACCGGATTTTTTATTGGAGCCGCAGTGGTTTCTCAACCTCATATATTGACTAAAGCTTTATATGTTAAAACAGATAAGGCCGTTAAAAAATATCTTTGGATCTTCAGTGTGATTTTATTCTTGTTTTTACTGTTGGCTACTGTAGGTTTTTTTGCACATGTAAGTGTTCCTGCTGAAAAATTAATAGATGATAGCACCGGAAAATTTCGTCAAGATCTCGTTATGATCGTTTATTTAGTTACTAATTTTCCTGACTGGGTATTTACTTTAATAAGTATTGTTTTGTTAGCAGCAGCCATGTCAACTTTAGATGGACTCTTAGTAGGCATTTCTACGATCACAGCTAATGATTTAGTATTGAATGTAATAGATAGATTCACCAAAAAAGAAATGACAGAGGAACAAAAAATGAAAATAGCATTCAATGCCAGTCATATCGTATTAGTAATCATAGCAATTTTAGTTTTTTGGGTAAACATCAATCCACCAAAATTGTTAGGAATCTATGGGCAGGTTGGGGTTTATGGAATGGTTTTAGCTGCCTTGCCGCCCTTGTTGATAGGAATTCTGTTTAAAAGCTCACCCATCAAATTGGTTTGGATTGCATCTGTAATTACTATATCTATCCATTTTGTTTTATACTTTTACGGGAATGAATTATTCCCTGATTCAGGATTTACTTTTGCGAATCCTGCGGTAACTGCAACATTAGCAATACTTATAACGGTTTTACCAACGTTGATCATAGCATGGATATCTAATAAAAAATCTAAAAGCATAATAAATGAGTAAAAATGTACATATCATAGGTGCGTATAACACAAAATTTGGGAATCTTAAAGAAGATACCATTTATAGTTTGTACGAAGAGGCAGCAAAAGGAGCCATTAAGGATGCCAGTATTGACGTTACGGATGTTGATGCAGTATTTGTCGGAAATTATAGTGGCGGAACATTTAATAACCAAGAGCATATAGCGCCTTATGGGGTTAATATTTTACCGGAACTACGTTTTAAACCAATGTATAGAACCGAAAATGCTTGTGCTTCAGGCACTTCTGCCATTCATATAGCCGAAATGACCATAAAATCTGGAAAAGCAAAGAAAGTATTGGTTGTTGGTGTAGAAAAAATGAATTCATTAGATACCGAAAATACAACCAAAGCCCTGGCTAAAGCTTCTTATTGGTCAAAAGAAGGGGCTAATAATTACACGTTTCCAGGTTTGTTTGCTGAATATGCTAAAGGTTGGATGAAACATTATGGATATTCATTAGAACAATTACAAAATTATTTAGCGGAGATAACAGCCAAAGCATATAATTTTGGATCGCAAAATCCATTAGCTCATTTACAAAAAAATCGTAGCAAAGAAGAAATTTTAGGTTTACCTGAAGAGAAAAATCCAATGATAGCCTATCCGTTAAGGTTACATGATTGTTCTTTAATTTCTGATGGAGCAGCCGCAGTTATCTTATCGTCTGAAAAAGAAAAAGACTCTGTAGAAATAGTTGCAACAAGCAGTGTAAGTGATTATTTAAATATAGTGGATAGCAAACGGGATAATTATTTTCTTGATGGGGCGGCTGAAGCCACCCAAAGAGCATTACAACAAGCTAATTTAACAATCAATGATATACAGGTTGCTGAAGTACATGATTGTTTTACTATAACTGAATTGTTAATATATAGTGCCATCGGATTGACTAAAAAAGGGAATGAATTTGATGCCCTAATAAACAAAGATGTTTATTTAGGTGGCCGTTGTGTTATCAATCCGTCTGGAGGATTAAAGGCTAAAGGCCATCCTGTTGGTGCTACTGGAGTTTCTATGCATGCACTATTATATAAACAGTTAACTGACAATCCCATTGGGGTTCAAGTAGCCAATGCGATTAATGGTTTAGTTGTAAATATTGGAGGATCTGGGGCAACAAATATGGTTTCTATATTAAAACGAAGTTAAAATGCGAAATGCTAAAATTATAAGTTCAGGAATGTTCGTTCCTGAAAGAATCATTCCAAATAGTTATTTTGATGAATTATTAGGAGAAAATGTTAGTGACTGGTTAGAGGAAAATGTGCAAATCTATGAAAGAAGGTGGTGCTCTGAAAATGAATCAACAGCCGATTTATGTGTAAACGCTGCCAATGAAATATTGAATAATGCGAGCTTAAAGGCAGAAGATTTAGATTTAATTATTATCGCCACAGATACACCTGAGTATATTTCACCATCTACGGCGTCAATAATTCAAGATAAGTTAGGCGCAATAAATGCTGGCACTTTTGATTTGAATTCGGCTTGTTCAGGATTTGTAAATGCATTAGATGTGGGTGCTAAATACATCCAGTCAGATAAAAATTATACACATGTTTTAGTAATTGGCGCATACGCAATGTCGAAACATTTGAATAAAGCTGATAAAAAGACCGTAACCTTGTTTGCGGATGGAGCCTCTGGAGTTCTCCTTAAAGCTGACGAAAGTGGAGCCGGAATGTTAGCTTCAAAATTAAGAACCAAAGGACAATACCATAGTTGGATGGGTATTTATGGTGGTGGCACCGCCAATGTAACAACAGATAAAAGCATTAAAAGCAACGATCATCAACTAAAATTTGTTAGAAAATTTCCTAAAGAGTTAAACGCAGAAATTTGGAGTGCTATGATCATGGATATGTGTGAAAGTATTGATAAATCACCTAAAGATATAGACCATTATTTTATAACACAAATAAATATTAATAGCATTAAAGAGACTTTAGATATATTAAAAATTGATATGGATAAGACCACAACTATTATGCATAACTACGGGTATACAGGTTCAGCTTGTATACCAATGGCATTTCATAATGCAATTGAAAACAATAAGATTAAAAAAGGCGATCTGGTATTATTTATCGGTTCAGGTGGTGGTCTAGCTTTTGCAGGAGCAATTTTTAAATTATAAATTAATGAACATTTGGCAACAAGATTGGATTTCAAAATGGGCTTTGTACGCGCCTAATAAAATCGCTGTTAAAGAATATGAAAGTGGCAGAACATTAACTTATAAGCAGCTTAATAAACAAGGAAACAAGTTAGCCCATTATTTAACTACAAATTTAAATATTAACAAAGGTGACCGTATCGTTTTTGTGGCTGAAAATTGTTTGGAATACCTTATATTTTTTGTGGCTGCCCAAAAAATCGGAATTATCTTAGTACCATTAAATTATCGACTTACCTCAAGTGAATTAGATAGTTTAATAAATATTTCTAATCCAAAATTCTTAATACACGATAAAGCGCATAAAGAAAATATAATAGGTTCAGAATTTAGCAAAAGAAATAGTGATATAATTTTTGATATTGTTGACTTTTTTAAGCTTTTAAAAGAGTCTAATATAGACAGTGATGGTGATTATCCAATAAGTATAGTGGACGAAAATCATCCAATTTTTATTTTGTTTACATCTGGAACAACGGGAGTTCCAAAAGGTGCAATGTATACCCATAAAATGCTTTTTTGGAATAGTGTAAATACTTCGATTAGTTTGGTGCTTAACACTGATACCAAAACCATTAATTGTATGCCTCCCTTTCATACTGGAGGATGGAACGTACTTGTAACTCCGGTTCTTCATCATGGTGGGAGTTTGGTTATAACAAAATCCTTTTGTGCTAAAACAACTTTAAAACTAATTGAAGATGAGGGTTTTACTTTATTTATGGGCGTTCCTACAATGTTAAAAATGATGTCTGAAGAATCAAGTTTTGAAGATACAAATTTTTCAAGTTTAATGTATTGTATAGTTGGGGGTGAAGCTATGCCAATTCCTCTTATTGAAATTTGGAAAAAGCAAAATGTGCTAATTAGGCAAGGTTATGGTTTAACAGAAGTAGGACCAAATTTAACTTCACTTCATCATAATGATGCTATTAGAAAAAAGGGATCAATTGGCCGTCCAAATTTTTATGTACAAACTAAAATTGTGAACGAAATAGGAGAAAAAGTTGCGGTTAATGAGCGCGGACAATTATTATTAAAAGGCCCCATGGTTACACCAGGGTATTGGCAAAATAAAGAGGAAACAAACAAGTCAATAATTGATGGTTGGTTTCATACTGGAGATGTTGTTATAAGCGACGAAGAAGATTATTTATATGTAGTTGACAGAATGAAAAACATGTACATATCAGGTGGTGAAAATGTATATCCTGCCGAAATTGAACGTGTTTTACAAGCACATGAAGAAATTGTTGAAGCTGCAGTAATAAATGTTTCTCATGATAAATGGGGAGAAGTAGGGAAAGCATTTATTGTTGTGAGAGATAATAATTTAACAGAAAAGGAAATTGTTGACTACTGTAAAACAAAATTAGCAAAGTTTAAAATTCCAAAACATATAGAATTTCTCAAAGAAATTCCAAAAAACGATACAGGAAAAATAGATAGAAAATCATTAAAGAATTAAATTATGAATATTAAGGATAAAGTAGTAGTTATTACTGGCGGTGCCAGCGGAATCGGAGCAGCTGTCGCACTAGAGTTAGCAAAACTAGGAGCTAAAATAGTCTTAGCAGATATGAATGAAGAAGGCTTGAATGAAAAAGTGGCTGAAATAAAAAATAATGGAGGTGAAGTCATTGGAATTCAAACTAATGTAACTAAAGAAGAAGAAGTTGTTAAACTAATGGATACAGCCATTGAAAAATTTGGTGCAATTAATATAGTGATTCCTTCTGCAGGAATTTTTAGAGATGCTTTTATGGTTAATCCTGATAGAGAAACAGGAAAAGTGTTTAGATCTATGAGTACATCACAATTTATGGATGTTATAAATGTTAATTTATTAGGAACGTTCTTAACATTAAGAGAAGCCTCAATAAGAATGATTGATAATAAATGTGAAGGTATATTGTTTACCATATCATCTATAAATAAAGAAGGACAGTTAGGCCAATTAAATTATAGTTCAACTAAAGCTTCAGTGGCTTTATGGCCAAAAATTTTATCAGGTGAATTTCATGCTAAAAAGATTAATAGAATCCGAGTAGTGGGCATTGCTCCAGGATATGTCGAAACACCAATATTATTAGGTATGAAACCAGAAGTTTTAGATAACATTATTAAAGATATTACTATAGGGAGGTTGGTAAAAACAAAAGAGATCGTTGGAGCCATAGTTTTTGCAATAAATAATGAGGCCATTACAGGAACAACACTTGAAATTACTGGAGGAGTTGTTTCTAAAGGACTCGTAAAATAAAAAATCTTAAAAGGTATAATTATGTGCTTAAAAATTCAAAAATGTTTTGGAATAATTCTATTATTTATAAGTTCTCAATTAATAGGTCAAAACCACTGGGTTGAAATTTCAAATTTTGGCAGCAATAAGGGAAACTTAAAAATGTTATCCTATAAACCAAAAAATGCTAAATCTCAAATCCCATTAGTTGTCGCTCTACATGGATGCGGTCAAACCGCTGAAGAATTTGCAATTCAAAGCGGCTGGAATACTTTAGCTAATTCGAAAGAATTTATAGTAATCTATCCCGAGCAAAAAGTTGAAAATAATATGAATAATTGTTTTAACTGGTTTTCTCAAGTTGATTTTTCTAAGAATGATGGTGAATCTCATTCTATAAAAGAAATGATTCAATATTCTGTTAATAATTTTGATGTTGATACTACAAAAATATATATTGTTGGTCTTTCTGCAGGTGGTGCTATGGCAAACATAATAATGGCTAATTATCCAAATTTAATTAATTCTGGAGCAATTTTATCAGGAATTCCATTTAAAGCAGCGAATAATTTGCAAAGTGGATTTGCTGCAATGCAAGGGAATATTGAAAAAACTTCAGAAACTTGGGTTTCATTAATAAAAGAGAATAATCCAAAATATAAAGGAACATATCCTAAAATCATTATTTTTCAAGGCAAAGATGATCCTTTCGTAAATTCCAAAAATGCAGATATAATTGAATTGCAGTGGAAAGGAATTCACAAATTAAAAAATGACTCGAAGGTAGTTAGGAAAATTAATAAGAATAATGATATAACTGAAATTATTTATAACCAAAAGAATAATCCCGTAATTGTTAAATATGAAATCAACAATTTAGGACATGCAATGGCTATTGATCCCGGAGTTGAGGAATATCAAGGAGGAAGTATTGGTAAATTTGCGGTCGATAAAAATTTTCATTCAACTTATTGGACTGCTAAATTTTTTGAATTGATCGAATAGTAAACTGATTATTATAACTAATAAATATAACCTTATCGGTTTAAATATTTTGGAAGAACAGTCAGAAAAGTATGTTGAAAAAAACTTAAGCTAATAGACTTCCAAATATTATTTGAAATTAATTGATTTGTCGTTTAGTTTGTATCTTTGTGCTAGACGAAATGACAAACCAAAATATTGAGTATTAAAAATTGGTTTACAATTCGTCAACATAAAACATAGCATTTAACACAGATCTTATAAACAAAGGGATACAGGCATAAGGTTTGAATCCTATCGAGATTCAAACTATATTTTAAATACTGCTTTACCCCTAATATTCTCTAAAAGGAAGGTTTATAAAACTTTCAAATTTTCTTAATAAATTAAGGCGTTAAACCTGCATAATTAATAAGTTCTACGATAAATAAACAATTTGGGCAAAATATATTTTAAAGGCAAATTTAGAAATGGTTAATGGGCAAAACATCTATGTCCTTACGGAAAAAGTGGAGGGAATGAGAGATGAAGAAAAGCCTGCAAAGAAGTTTTTGACCAAGACCATGTTGCTCCTATAAAAAAACTTACTTAAAAAGACTATAAAAGCTAAAACTATTATTAATTGCTATAGAACCACAGTACAAACCATAGCTAAATACAGAACTTTGAGGAATACACAGAATGCAATGGGGGAGGAAATGTTGTCAACTCAAAAATATTAAATTAAATATGGAAGCATTAATAATAAATTGGGATTACACTACTCCATAGGAACTAAAATCTTATAACCTGATAAAAATGAACTTTTAACCTAATGGACATTTTGTCTCATTTTGGGTTGATCGCTAATTAATATAATAAAAATGCTTAGGGGATTTTGGAAAGGCCATTAACAGTATCAACTAAATAAAAGTCGGTATTTGTAAAATATTCAGGTATAAAAATTATGCCTTAATTATCAATCGGTTAAATGAATATATTTTCTATTATAACTCGCTTATGAGAACAACCAATTAATAAGAAAAGAGTAGTTACTAAACTTTCTGAAATCACTAAAATATTATAATCTTTTAAGTTGTGCAGATAGGTGAAATTGGTTATATTTGCGCAACTATTAACGCATCTTTTATCAATTAAAAAGAGACCAATTCGGGAACTCCATTTTACAAAAATTGATAAAGCATTGACATTAAAAGAATTGGGAAGGTAGAGTCAAATCCTGCCACCCCGACGAAAGAAAGCTTTTCACGATAGTGGAAGGCTTTTTTATTTACAGAAGATTTGAACTTATTCAAGAGTCTTTTGTAAATAGAAAAGGCATACGAACGAAGTGAGTAAAGCTTTCTTTTGGCAACAAACCCTCATTTAGGATCACGAGTGAAACGAGTAATCCTGCCACCCCGACAAATCAAAACCCTTTCAAACTTTATTTGAAAGGGTTTTTAACTTTCAAGACGTCAAAAATTTATTTTTGTAAGTTTTAAAAATTAAAAATTTACAATTGCTTAGTAATTGTAAAAGGTTTTGATTTGCAACATAACTTATTCAGGATCATGAGTGAAACGAGTAATCCTACCACCCCAACAAATGAAAACTTTTCATGAAAATGAAAAGTTTTTTCTTTTTAAAGAAGTTTGAGCTCGCTCAAGAACCAATTTGAAAAGAAAAAAATGAACGAAGTGAATTAAGATTTCTTTTAGCAACATAACTTATTCAGGGTCACGAGCGAAACGAGTAACCCTACTACCCTATCCAAATAGGAACCCAAATTGACATCACAATTGAAACAAATTATTTTATAAATATTGTAAAACTAGTTCATCCACTGCTGTAACTAGTCCATCCACTAGAAAATGATGCAAATTCAATGATATGTATCAAATTATATATAGTTTTGAATAAATATTAAAGATATTGTTATGCTAGAAAAAACTAAAGAAGTTGCCGGTACATTTTTAAATTCAACTGGACTAGAATTATCTAGTATGAAAAAAGAAGTCAGTTTAATTCTAAAAAGAAACAAAGAAAAAGTATATCAAATAAATTACAAAAAAATGCTATCTGATTATATTAAATTAAATCATGATTGTATTGATGAATTTTCCATGAATTATACGTTTGGTTATTTTATGCTCAATCCTAAAATAGATACCCCTATAAATCGTGAAGCGTATTTTCTAGAACTTAAAGCATATATAACTAATTATAATAATAGAACTAAATTGGTGGTAGCCTAAATTTTATGATTGGATATGTACACTTTATTTCTAAACTGAAATTAGAGCGTGTGAGTCAATTAATCAAAAAAGCAATAAAAAACATTGACTTAAAACCTGAGTTCGATTATTATTTGGAGGTTCAGATTTTCATAAAATTTAATAGACAAGGCGTTATCATGCAGATATAGCTGGCTATATCAAATGATGACAACACCGTATATTGGATTTTAGGAAAAAATATTTGCTATTCCACCTCTAAACAGCGATTTTCTTCCTAAAAATGACTCGAAATAGCACGCTATTACTTCATCATTTTTAGTTGAAACTCACCATTTATAGACGGTCTGAACCCTAAAGAATAATCGAACTCAGGTTTAAAACTTATTTAACATCATTGCTTCAATCAATAAAGCCATTTCCTCATTATGCTTTATAAGCTTAAGATAGGAGTGATTTGAATTGTCTTGTTTTACCCATTTATTATTCCCTTCAAAATCCGTTTGGCAGTACCATCCGTCAATTTTATTCCAGTATTTTCCCACTCCATTTCTAACAGCATATAATACTGCAGTTTGGTCATATGTAGCATTGTCTATTATTTTACCATTATAAAATGCTTTCATCCAAGGGGCATGCGTACTAAAGTGCAAAAAGCCAATATAAAGTGGTGTTTGATGATCAATTTCATTAAATACCTCACCTGTTTTTATGGGTTCTCCTATTTCTGCACCTAAAAATGTAATCGGGTTTTTTATATTTTGTATAACAAATTGTGTAACTCCAGGCATATCACCTGAGAAATTCCACTCCTTTTTTCCTTCCGGAAAACGCCCTCCCATGATTACAAATTCTTTTACCTTTTTTTCAATTAATGCCCTACCCGTTAAACATGAAACTGAATCTCCCTTAGAATTGATAAGGTTCTCAATATTTTTCAGTGGTCCTACGGTTACAATTGTAATACTTGAATCTTCACTTTTAGCTAACAATTGCCTATATAGTATGGTTGCATCAATAGCTTTTTCATAGTTTAATTCATGATAGAAATTATCTGCAATAGCTTTACTATAACACCATTCTTGGTGATTTGTACTGTCTTTTCTTGTACCAATTGGAATATATGGATGTTTATAAAAGCGATTTACAGCATCTATTGCTGATACAGCATATTTTTCGTTAGACCAACTCATAATTCCCATTAACTCACACTCTTCTTTGTCAATAAAATTATGAAGCATAGCTAGGGCTCCAAGATCATCTGCATCACCACTAAAATCTGTATCAAAAATTATTTTGGTTTGAGAAAATATACTAATTGTTGTGAAGGCAAAAAGTATAAATAGTATTAATTTAAGGATTTTCATAATGTTATATGTTAAACAAATTTACTAAAAAACAGCAAAGTATTTTTTAAATGCTTTTGCCAATACACCCATTCATGTTTACCTTCAAATTCCTCATAAATATGAGGAATTTTACCATTTTTTAACTCTTTTGAAAATAAACGATTGTACTTAATTAATTGATCATCTTTACCACAATCAAAACGCAATGGAGGGAGCCGCTTTTTGTGTTGTAAAATGGTTTTTATTACAGATTCATTTATTGGATTTTCTTGTGTATAATTCTTTAGATCTTCCTCCACAAAAAGTTCCATTTGATCTAATTCAGTCATGGAACTATGGCCTGAGATACCATCAAATATTTCATTATATTTTGTTCCTATTCGAAAAGCTCCAAATCCGCCCATAGAAAAGCCTGCAATGAATGTTTTGTTTGTGTTTTTTGCCTGAGGGATGAGTTCTTTTACAGCATTGATAACATCTTCTACTATCCACTTTTCAAAATCTAAACCACTATGTTTAGAATAGGCAGAACCATCTCCCCATAAGCCATCAGAAGGCATGGCTAAAATCATAGGTTTGATTTTATTATTGTCGATCAATTGTTGTGCTGTATGATGAGCACCTCCACTTAATGACCAACTCCATGCACTACCATAGACACCATGTAATAAAATCGTAATCGGTAAATCTGTAACTGTATTCCCTTTTGGTACAAAAACACAAATATCACCTCTACCTTTTAAGTTTTTAGATTTTACAGTAATAAAACGAAGACTATTACCTTCAAATTGTGGATCGGATAGCTCTGTAGTTCTAAAGTGGCTCATTATTCAAAAATTATAACTCCTTTAGCATTTTTACCAGCAAGCATATCATCAAACGCTTCTTGAAGTCTGCTTAACGGATAGGTTTTTGTAATCATTTCATCTAATAATAATTCTCCATTATCATATAACCTTACCAATTTAGGAAAATCTTCTTGAGGCTTGCATTTTCCGTATAGCGGATTGATATAAATTTTATCCCATTCAAATAAATTCATATCAAAAGAAATATTTTCTTCAATACCACTTACTTGAACAGCTGTTCCTGCATTGCGTACCATTGCTAACGGAGCTGCTCCTAATGATGGAATTGCAGTACATTCAAAAGCAAAATCTGCACCTCTACCTGAGGTTAATTCTTTGACTTTCTCTGCTGCTAATAATAGCTCTTTATCATTTTTATCTGCTAAGATAGTATGCGTTGCTCCAAATTGTTTTGCCAATTCTAATCTATTAGCATTAATATCAATAGCAATAATTTTTGATGCTCCACTAATTTTTGCACCTTGTATTACATTAAGACCAACACCACCTGTTCCTAAAATTACGGTGGAATCTCCTTGTTGAACTTTTGCAACATTTACAACGGAACCATAACCTGTCATTACACCACAACTAATAATACTTGCCGATGAAAAAGGTAGTTTGGTACCATTCATTTTAACTAATGCAGAAGCTTTTACCAAGGTGTATTCTGACAAAGTACCAATATTAAAAGAGCGTTCAATAGGTTGCTTTTTCCATAACGTTCCCTCTAAATTTGCATGCCCTTTATTGTAACCATTTCCTCTAGCAACAACAGGTGAATTGTTTTCGCAAATATTCTGATTGCCCTGTGTACATTGAAAACACTTCATACAAGGTGTTGCCCAATTTAAGATTACTGAATCTCCTTTTTTAAAATCAGTAACCTGATTGCCTACTTTCGATACAATACCAGCACCTTCATGCCCCATGACAATAGGTTTGCCCCAACTGAGTGAATCATAATCCGTATGACATAAACCGGCAGCCTTAATTTTAACTATTACTTCATCTGGTTTGGGTTCATTTACTTGTATTTTTTCAATACAAAACGTACCATCACCTAGAGCAATTGCAGCATTGCAAATTATAGAACTCATTGAATTATATTTTTGATGGATCAAATAGTAAAGGATAAAACTGTCCCTCCATTTTTCTACCTTTTTTGATTATTGGTACACCTTTTAGCATTTCTTCATCAGAATTTGATTCCGTTCCATCAGCAAAAACATTCAGTACCACCGCTCTTCTAGGCATGTTAGATTTATTCTCATAAGAACCATGTACCATGAGTGGATGATGAAATGTGCCATAGCCCATAGGCATTTCTATGGCTACTTTTTTAGCATATTCAGCTTTTTGATCTTCATTGAGTAATGTATCCAAACCATCCATATCACCTGTTAAACTAATGGTATCAAGCAATGGCCATTTATGGCTTTTCGGAATATAATTCAAACAACCATTTTCTGAAGTAGCATCATCTAAACCAACCCAACAGGTAAGATGTTGCATTGGCGATGTTCTCGTCCAATAGCTATAATCTTGATGCCAAGCCACTACACCACCGTGATTTGCCGGTTTTAAAAATAACTGATCGTGCCAAAATCGCACCGCTTTTGTTCCCAACAATTGCGAAGTCGCAACCACAAAACGCGGATTCCATAAAATATCATGAAAGCCTTCTGCTACTCGCCAATGCCCTAAAGAATGAAAAATAGCAGTTTCAGGATTTTCTGACTGATTGGAATGAAATTCATAAAATAAATCGTTTTTTGGATGTGATGGATCAGTAAGTTCTTTAAGCTCTTTTCTTAACTGTTCAATTTGATGATCTTCTAGTATTTTGATGTTGGATAAATATCCATACTCATTGAAGAAAGCAACTTGTTCGTCTGAAAGACTATATTTATCCAATATTTGCTTTGCAGAAAGTTTGGGGAACATATTGCTGATTAATTCGTGATGTTTTGATAAGTCTCTGCCTGTTGTCATGTTTTATTTTTTTTTATAGCTTCGAAATTTCAGGAGCAACTATTTCTCTATGATATTCAATTCACTCTTAATCAAATCTTGTGAATTACCACCGACCATAATAATAAACTTACCAGGCTCTACCACACGTTTCATCTCCTCATTATAAAACTGCAATTCTTCTCTACCAATTTCAAAGCTTACCGTTTTAGTTTCACCAACTTTTAATGTAATACGCTCAAAACCTTTTAATTCTTTTACAGGACGTGTAACACTGCTTATATCATCACGAATATACAATTGTACAACTTCATCACCTATAACTTTTCCAGTATTTTTAACGGCAACACTTACCTTTATCGCTTGATCTACTGTTGCATTTTCTGGACTTACCTTTAAATTGGAGTACTCAAATGTGGTATATGATAAACCATATCCGAAAGGATATAAGGAACCTTTTTCTTTAAATACATACGCGTATAAATGTGCTGTAGGATTATGATTATAAAAATAAGGTAATTGTCCTACTGAGCGTGGAAAAGTGATTGGTAATTTTCCTCCAGGATTTACTTCGCCAAAAAGTGTTTTAGCAACTGCAGTTCCTGTTTCTTCACCCAAAAACCAACATTCTAAAATGGCAGGAGCTTTTTCATCAATTTCGTTTATTGTTAACGGACGTCCATTAATTAAAATAACAACAACGGGTTTTCCTGTTTTTAAAATTTCTTGTACCATTTCATTTTGACTCCCTAATAAATTTAAATCATCTCTATCTCCCATATGCTCATCCGACCAAGTTTCTCTAGCCGTAAATTCATTCCCACCAACAACAATTACAACAGCATCATTATTTTTTGCTACTTGTACCGCTTTTTTAATGGCAATTTTATCTTCTTCAAGACTTGGTAATGTTCCATTTCTTTCAGGTTTCCACATACCAACTTCTTTAGTTATTCTACAGCCTTCGGCATAGGTAACATTGAATTTACCCTTACCATACGCTTTGAGTCCATCTAAAATACTTACTCCAAATTTTTCATCCATAGAATATGAACCAAATTGTAATTCAGCTGCATTAGCACCAATAACCGCTAGATTTTTAATTTTTGAAACATCTAAAGGAAGCATATTATCTTGATTTTTAAGTAAAACAATAGCTTTTTCGGCTGTTTTTAATGATAAATCTATATGTTTTTTGGTATGTGTTACTTTATTTACTCTATTTACATCTACATATGGATCATCAAATAAGCCTAATTCAAATTTTAGTTGTAATACTTTAGAAACGGCTCGGTCTAGTGCTTCTTTGCTTACTTCACCAGCTTTAACCATTGCCGGCAATTCTTGAAAACAATATTCTTTTTTAAAAATGGCTAAATCAAAATCGATACCAGCTTCAATGGCTTTTTTAGCAGATGCCGCCTTGTCTTTTGTGATACGATGCAATGCATGCATATGATCAATGGCATCAGCATCTGAAGTTATCATTCCATCAAAACCCCAGTCATTACGCAATACTTCGGTTAATAAATGTTTACTACCAACTATGGGCGTACCATCAATTTCATGATAAGTAGCCATAATCGATTTTGCTCCCGCTTTTTTTACAGCCCATTCAAATGGTAAAAAGAAATGTTCATATAAGGCATGTTTTGTAACATGAGAAGGTGAGCGATTGGTGCCATCTTGCGGAACACTATGAGCAACAAAATGTTTGGCTGTTACAGCCACATGATTTTTATCAATTACTGTGACATTCCTGCCTTGTAATCCATTTATTGCTGCAATGCCCATGTGACCAACTAGATATGGATCTTCTCCAAAAGTTTCATCTGTTCTACCCCAACGTGGATCGCGAGCCAATCCGATAACAGGAGTAAAAGCAATATTAGCAGCACGGCTTCGCATTTCTAACGCTGTAGCCGTATAGACCTCCTCTATCAATGCTGTATCCCAAGTACTTGCCATGGCTATTGCTTGTGGAAACATGGTCGTTTTTGGTGCTAAAAATCCATGTAACCCTTCGCCAAAAACAAATGCGGGTATGCCGAGACGTGATTCTTCAACTAAAAATTTTTGACTGGCATTGTATATCTCTACCATGCGTTCTGCTTCTAAATATTGATCAAACCACAGTAAACCTATGCCTTTATCTAGGTGTTTCTTAGCTTCTTCAGTTTTTATATTGCCTGCTTCATCCCACATGATATTTTTAGACATCATCAGTTGAGCCACTTTTTCTTCAACAGTCATTTGACTAACAAGATCATTTATCCTAGTTTCAATGGGCTGTTTAGCATCTTTATATATTTTTTGTGAACAGGCAATTTGAAAAAATAGAAGTCCTATTCCTATAAAAGTTAATGTTTTTTTTGAGCTATACATCGTATATAGGTTGTTTTAGAGATTCAGTATTAGTTCAGTATTCGGTACTATTAATATCTCAAATGTAATTAAAATTAGTTACTTTTAGGTCTTTAACTTTTTGAAAATTTTAGTGTTTTTAATTTAACAGGACACCACAGGACAATCAAATAAAAAGATAAATATATCTTGTTATCTTTTTGTAAACAAACTAAGTCATTATATGAAACCAAGAGATAGAGTTTTAAAAGCGTTAAATGGTGAAGAAGTAGATAGACCTCCTATATTTATGACATTGACACCAGAAGCTGCACAAAAAATGTCTAAACATCTTCATGTTCCTTATGAAGAACCCCTAGATTCTATGCTATCTACGCGAATTTCTCATATGGATTTACTAACCAAAATGGGGAATGATTGTGTGGGAGTAGCGGCTACGGCTCCTACAAACTTTCCAACCAGAATCATTGATGAAGAAAAAAAAGTTTCAACAAATGAGTGGGGAATGAAATTTATT
>DEIV01000124.1 GCA_002352665.1 Flavobacteriaceae bacterium UBA2765 | reverse complement strand
CCCGGATATATTATTATTACAGGATTAGCATCTCGCATTGCAGGGCTATTATCCTTCTTACACGCATTATAATATGCTGCATAATCATTTCTATATGCCTCAAAATCAGGTTCTAATTTCTTTAGTATTGCATTTGCATCTGATAGATCTTCATGTATATCTAAAGTTAATACTAAAGGTTTAATTTTTGTCCTTAAAAAATGATCCGGACAAGAAGTTCCCATTGGAGCTAATCTTTCTAAATCATTACTATTTATAAACTCCATGACCGCATCGTTATCCGAAAAGTGACCTAACATTCCTTTTTCAGAAGAACAAAGACCTCTTAATAATGGCATAAGTTGAGCGGCTCTATCCAATCGCTCATTACTTGGTAGACTTCTAATTTTTTCTCCGCCAAAAACGGATCCATTTTCTTCAATCTTTTCTTCAATATATGCAGAAGCCGTTTCTATGACTTCAAGACTATTTACATAAGATTCATACGAAGTATCACCCCAAGTAAATATACCATGACTACCTAAAACTATACCTATAATACCAGGGTTTTCATTTAGACATTCTTCCAATTGCATGCCTAAATCAAATCCTGGCCGTTGCCAAGGAACCCAGCCCATTTTATCGCCCCAAATTTCTTTAGTAACTTTTTGACTATCCTTAGCCGCCGCAACTGCAATTAATGCATCCGGATGTAAATGATCTATATGCTTAAAGGGTAATAATCCATGTAGTGCAGTATCAATTGATGGTGCTTTACTATCTAAATCATAAATACAATGATTATAAAGGGCAACCATACGATCTTCATCATGCAATCCTTTGTATATAGTTTTTAAATCACGTAATCTTTTTACATAAAGACCTGCTATTCCTGAACGGGTTAAAGTACCAATGTCACCTCCTGAACCTTTCACCCACATAACCTCAACATCTTCGTTAGTTAAAGGGTCTTTTTCTATGGTTCTACAACTGGTATTACCACCTCCAAAATTAGTAATTCTAAGATCTGCTCCCAACATATTTGATCGGTATAAAAATAATGCCACTTGATCATCTCCAAATGAAGCTGCCTTTTTATCATCCCATAGATAATCTACGTATTTAAATTTTTTCATTTTATTATTCTTGTAATTTTAATTAAATATCTGTTTTAGGAATGCGAAAAATAAACCAATAAACAAACCTTTCTATCCTGTACTGTACTGTACTGAGCTTTTAAAATTGATGAAATTAAAATAACACATTATAAATTTTATAACCTTTATAAAACAAATATATATTGAAAAATCAATTAATTATTTTACTTTTATAAAAAAAAAGAGAAGCAAACTGCAATCCTGCTATTCAGGTTAATCTATAAGAATTTTATTCAATAGTATAATTTCTTTTATTTTGATCTAAATAGATTTCGTTATTTAATGCACTTTAATTAATATGTTTAATTTTATACGAATAAACCAAAATTCAAGAGTCCCAAAATATAAGCAAATTATAGATTCTATTGTTCATAATATTTCTATAGGAAACTTAAAAATAAATCAAAAACTACCCTCAATTAACATGCTGAGTGAGGAATTTGGTCTTTCTAGGGATACCGTAGAAAAAGCATACACTATTCTCAAAGAACAGAAAATTATTTCGCCTATAAGAGGGAAAGGTTATTATATTACCCGAACCAAATTAATATCTAAAACAAATATTATTTTTCTTATTAATAAATTAAGTACTTATAAAATGAGAATTTATAACTCATTTATTAAAAGTATAAAAGGAGAGATACATACGGATTTACATATTTATCATTGTGATGAATCTGTGTTTTTAAATTTATTGGATAAAAATCTAGGAGCTTATGACTATTACATTATTATGCCTCATTTTAAATCAGAAGATTTAAAACATATCAGCTCTACGGAAATGGTGTTAAAAGCTATAAAAAAAATTCCAAAAGAAAAGCTTGTTATTATGGATAATAAGCTAAATTTAGGAGAGGGAATTGTTCAGATTTATCAAGATTTTGAAAATGATATTTATGATGCATTAAATGAGGGTATTGATAAAATCACAAAATATAAAAAATTAATTTTAATTTATTCTGAAGATTTGGTATACCCTTATCCTCGAAGGATTTTACATGGTTTTAGAAAATTTTGTACTGAACATACCATAGATTTTGAAATTCTAAATGAAGTATATGAAGATACTATTGTTAAGAAAGGCGATTTATTTATTACTATGCAGGAACCAGATTTGGTAAATTTAGTCCATCAAATACGTGACAGAAAATTAAAACTTGGCAAAGATATTGGTATCATTTCCTATAACGAAACTCCTTTAAAGGAGCTATTAGATATCACTGTTATTTCTACTAATTTTAAAGCAATGGGGGAAACTGCAGCCAGAATGATTTTACAACAGAAAAAGGGAGAAGTGAAAAACCCATTTGATTTTATTGATAGAAACTCTATGTAAGATTGAATTTTGTTTATTTCATAAATTTTTTAACTCAAAAAAAAGCCCACTCTTCAGCGGGCCATTTTCTCTAACTAAACTATCAACTTAAACTAATTTTTATACTTATTGTAATTCCTTAATTATAGAAAATAAAGGAGTATGTTATTTTGGGAAGTGAACTTGCCTTATTTAAAACAAGGCAAATTCACGTTAATTAAATAGCAATTTTCCCATTTTTGTTATGCTTCTAATTTTTAAAAGAATAGTAATCAAATAAATGTTTCTTTTTAGTGACTTTATAAAAGTTTACTTTATGTTTCATTTATGTATTTGTACTTCTTTTTAATTTTAAAAGCTCTTTTCTTTAATTGAGCATTATAAATCAATGTCTCTACATATATTAAACAACAACCGTGCTAAAGTTCCTACCCATATTTAAGTATTTTTAACACATTTTTATATTTTTCTCATTATCAGCACCTTATATTGTTTAAATTTATAAAAAAATATCATTTCTATTTAATTAAATTAAGAACAATCCGTTAAACTCATTTATTTTTTTGAAATTAGTTGTAAATTTTAAGTAACTTTAAGCTTTCTTATTAAGAATAAAAAAGAGTAATAGGGCACATATTTATAATGATTAAAAACAATAATTTGCACTACTTTGCAGTTATTAGGTTGTTTAGTCAAGTGCAAACTTGATGTTATAAATAAACACAGAACAACCCGAAACTAATTAATCTTATTATTAATAATGGTAAAGTCTTTAAATACTAATGTTTGTGAAGAACATATTTTTTCAAATATATTCAGAACCCTTTCTAAAGATGTCCATAACTTTTTACGCTATAAATATGGAGATAATTTAAATCCTAAAGATAAAGTTCAAGAAGCATTTATTAAACTTTGGGATAATTGTAAAAATGTTACTCCTGAAAAAGCGAAGTCATTTTTATTTACTACTGCTAATAATATGATGTTAAATGAAGTGAAACATCAAAAAGTAGTTTTAAGACATCAACAAATTAAACCAAAGGGATATACAAATGAGAATCCTGAGTTTTTAATGGAGGAGTCTGAATACATGAAGAAATACCAACGAGCACTAGCAAATTTAACTGAGGCACAAAGAGAAGCTTTTTTAATGAATAGGATTGAAGGTAAAAAACATAAAGAAATTGCAGAAGAATTAGGCATCTCTAGAAAGGGTGTTGAAAAGAGGATATATGGTGCTTTAGAGAAATTAAGAAAGGAAATTGACGGAATTTAATATATATTAGTAGGATATTTTGATATATAATTGTTACATATATGAAGTCGCTTTAATAAAAGTGAAAAAATATTTAATTTGAGGTAGGAATAATCTTGCTTCAGTTGTTATGTAATAAGAAACATTGATATGCAAAAAGAAATTTTAATACAAAAATGGTTAGATGGCGAACTAGACGATGCCGGGCTTAAAGCTTTTAAGGCTTTGCCAGAGTATGAGTCATACACAAAACTCTCCGAAAAAGCGAAGCTTTTTGAAGACACATCATATGATGTTGATTTTGAGTATGGTAAATTAAACGCCATCATTAATGAACGTCGGCAAGAAACTCCCGTAAAAACACTTAACTGGATAAAACCTCTTTTACGTGTTGCGGCAATCTTCATAATCGGCCTAGCCGTTTATTACGCCCCTTTATATGGTAATACAACTACGGTTAAAGCATTAGCTAGTAATCATACTACTGTTGAATTACCTGATAATTCAAGTGTAAAACTAAATGCTTCCTCATCCATACAATATAAAAAAGGAAATTGGAAAAACAATCGTGAAGTTAATTTGGTAGGAGAAGCCTATTTTAAAGTTGCTAAAGGATCACAATTTGACGTTGTTACTTGGTTAGGAAAAGTAAGTGTTTTAGGCACACAATTTAACGTGAAACAACGCGTTAATTATTTTGAAGTTACTTGTTATGAAGGTTTGGTAAGTGTTTCTTTTAAAGGAAAGGAAATAAAGCTACCAGCTGGCAAAACTTTTAAAGTAATTGGCAATGAAATAGTTGAAAGTGAAACTAAAGACTCTCTTCCTTCTTGGACAGGTAAAAAAATGAGTAGTTTTAAAAGTGTACCTTACGGAGAAGTTATTAAAGAGTTTGAAAGACAATACAATATAAAAGTAGAAACCAAAGATGTAGATACTACTCAATTATTTACCGGTAGTTTTGCATTGAATGACAAAGAATTAGCTTTAAAAGCCATAACATTACCTTTACAATTGAAGTATATTAAAGAAAATAAAACAAAAATAGTATTAACTAAAGAGTGATAAAAAATTGGTTACTTCTTAGTCTAATTTTTTTATCCTTTTTTTGTTTCACTTCAATCACAGCCCAAACCAAAAAAGGAAAGGAACCACTTATTGATATTTTAGAAAAATTAGAGTCACGTTTTGACTCTAATTTTTCGTTTATAGATAAAGATATCAGAAACATTTATATAGAACCTCCAGAGGACGATCTTTCTCTCAAAGAATCCATGGACTATATCCAAAATAATACTTCCTTGCTATTTACAGTTATAGGAAGTAATTTTATTACCATTACAAAAAATAGAGCAAATTTGTATACTGTTTGTGGTTATTTAATGGATGAGTATACCAATATGCCAATTGAGGGTGTAGTGATTCAATCTAAAGACATCTCTACGTTAAGTAATGACAAAGGCTATTTTGAACTTATTGATGTATCTGATAACGATATCATCACTTTAAGACATCTTAGTTATGAAGTATTTACAGATTATTCCAAAAACTTAAAAACAAAAGATTGTGAAATAATTTTTTTAAGTTCTAAAGTTGAGATTTTATCAGAAATTATATTGACCAACTATTTAACTGATGGTATTAATAAGGTTATGGATGGTAGTATAACCATAAATTATAAGAATTTTGGTACAGTACCCGGACTCATAGAAACGGATGTTCTACAAACAATACAAGCCATATCTGGTGTACAGAGTATAGACGAAACTGTTTCAAACATTAATGTAAGAGGTGGTACACATGATCAAAATTTAATTCAATGGGATGGTATTAAGCTCTACCAATCAGGTCATTTTTTCGGACTCATATCAGCTGTCAATCCGCGTATTACCAAAAAAGTAAAACTTTACAAAAATGGAACGCCAACTCCTTATACTGACGGGATTTCTGGAACCATAGATATGCAAACGGATCAAAGTGTAAACAAAGTTTTACATACAGAAATTGGTTTAAATTTTATAAACTTAGATGCTTTTGTTGATATTCCCATTCATAAAAAATCATCTTTACAAATTGCTTCAAGAACTTCTATTAATGATTACTTAAACACCCCAACATATACCCAATATTTTGATAGGGCATTTCAAAATACCGATGTTGTCTTAAGCACTAACAACACAAATAGTACCGACGAAAAATTTGATTTTTACGATGTGAGTTTAAGATGGTTGTACAAAATTTCTAAAAAGGATCAAATCAGAATTAATTTTTTAAATCTCAATAATAATCTCACTATTAGTGAAAACGCTTTTGGCGGTGGATTAACGTCATCACGAGAAAGCTCTTTAGATCAAAGTAATTTAGCAGGAGGTATAGCATATAAAAGAACATGGAGCGATAAATTTAAAACAACTGCACAACTTTATGCAACTAATTATAAATTAGACGGAACGAATGTTGATATTATTAAAGAACTTATTTTAACTCAAAAAAACGAAATTGTTGAAAGTGGTCTAGATCTAAATTCTAGATATATTGTAAATGATTATTTTTCTATCTTTCATGGTTACCATTTTAAACAAACTGAAATTACAAATGCCGATAAAATTAACTTTCCGGTTCTAGATACTGTAGTTAAAAGAACTGTTACAACTCATGCCTTATCTTCTACCGTTTCCTATAGTTCTGAAGAAGGAAATATCAATATCAATTTAGGTGCTCGAGTGAACTATTTATCCTCATTTAAAAAGTATTTGATAGAACCCAGATTGAATTTCAATTATAGATTAAATGAAAAAATAACATTTGAGATCTTAGGAGAATTTAAAAATCAAACCACTACCCTGGTAAATGACTTTAGAAATAATTTTTTAGGTATTGAGAGTCGCCGTTGGACCTTATCGAATAATGAGAACATTCCCATCTTAAAGAGTAAGCAAATTTCTATCGGATCAAATTACAATTATGACGGGTTAAAGATCAATACTGAAATCTATTACAAAGAAATTGACGGTATTACAACTCAAAGTCAAGGCTTTAGGAATCAATATGAATTTACAGATTCAAATGGCAGTTATAATGTTAAAGGTTTTGAATTCATAATCAATCATAAATTTAACAAAATTAATACTTGGCTAGGCTATTCTTTTGCTGATAATAATTATGTTTTCTATGAATTGGAGGATCATAATTTTCCAAGTAATTTTGATATAACACACACCGTTTCATTAGCAACAGGATATAATTTTAATAAATTAAAACTTTCTGCCGGAGCAAATTGGCGTAGTGGCAAACCAACAACAAATCCAGTTGTAGGTAATGAGATTGTCAATAATACGATCAATTATCAAGAAGCCAACAGTAGCAACTTAGATGCATATATGAGGATAGATGCTTCTGCTATTTATGATTTTCGTTTTTCTGATAGAATAAAAGCTCAAGCCGGACTTTCCGTTTTAAATCTATTAGACAAAAAAAATACGATCAACAGTTATTATAGTATTGATGATACTAATACCGTCAAAGAAATTAAAACATATTCTTTAGGATTTACACCTAACTTTTCTTTTAGAGTATCTTTCTAAACCTTACCTCCCTCGCATTCCGTAAGGAAAGGATAGGAATAGGACATAATTTATGCGTTTTCTTTCTTAATTAAATTTAATGCAGAACCTTCTTTAAACCAAGCTATTTGACCTTCATTATAAGTGTGATTTAACTTAATAACATCTTTAGAATTATCTGTATGAACAATTTCTAATGTTAAAGGTTTACCGGCAGTAAAATCTGCTAAATCAGTAAAGTTAAAAGTATCATCTTCTAGTATTAAATCATAATCTGCTTCATTAGTAAAAGTTAATCCTAACATACCTTGCTTTTTAAGGTTTGTTTCATGGATACGGGCAAACGATTTTACAATTACTGCAACAACACCCAAATGACGTGGTTCCATAGCAGCATGTTCTCTTGAAGACCCTTCGCCATAATTATGATCTCCAACAACGATTGAAGAAACATTTGCTTTTTTATAAGCTCTGGCAACATCTGGCACAGTACCAAATTCACCTGTTAATTGATTTTTAACCTTATTAGTAGCTTTACCAAAAGCATTAACTGCACCTATCAGCATATTATTAGAAATGTTATCTAAATGACCTCTAAAACGTAACCAGGGTCCGGCCATTGAAATATGATCGGTTGTACATTTTCCAAAGGCTTTTATCAATAATTTTGCTCCTGATACATTTCCAACTATAGGCTCAAATGGTGTTAATAATTGTAACCGTTTGGAACTTGGATCAACGGTGATTTTAATACTTGAGCCATCTTTTATGGCTTCAACATAACCGGGATCTTTAACCTCAAAACCTTTGGGTGGTAACTCAAAACCTGTTGGTTCATCAAATTTAACTGCTATACCATCTTGATTGATTAAAGTATCAGTCACGGGATTAAAATCTAACTTTCCAGAAATTGCAATAGCTGCTACCATTTCTGGAGAACCTACAAATGCATGTGTATTAGGATTGCCATCAGCTCGTTTGGAGAAATTTCTATTAAACGAATGTACTATAGTATTTTTAGGTTGGTCTTCAGCTCCTTCTCTAGCCCATTGGCCAATACAAGGGCCGCAGGCATTGGTAAATATTTTTGCATCTAAATCTTCAAAAATTTGAAGTAAACCATCTCTTTCTGCGGTATATCTTACTTGTTCTGACCCAGGATTGATACCAAATTCAGCTTTAGCCACAATACCTTTATCTACTGCTTGTTTAGCAATAGATGCTGCACGCGACAAATCTTCGTAAGACGAATTGGTACAAGAACCAATTAAACCCCATTCAACCTTTAAAGGCCAATCGTTTTCTGTTGCTTTTTTTGTCATATCAGACCCTACAAGTGTTGCCAGATCTGGAGTAAATGGACCATTCAATAATGGTTTCAATTCAGATAAATTGATTTCAATAACTTGATCAAAATACTTTTCAGGATTTTCATAAACTTCTTTATCGCCTGTTAAATACTCAGCAATTTTATTAGCTTCATCTGCAACTTCATCTCTTTTAGTTGCACGTAAGTACCTCTCAATTGATTTATCATAGCCAAAAGTAGAAGTAGTAGCACCTATTTCGGCACCCATATTACAAATTGTTCCTTTTCCTGTAGCAGATATAGATGTAGCTCCTTCACCAAAATACTCAACAATGGCACCGGTACCTCCTTTTACGGTTAAAATACCAGCAACTTTTAATATAACATCTTTTGGAGAAGACCAGCCACTTAATTTACCCGTTAATTTTATACCAATTAATTTAGGAAATTTTAATTCCCATGGCATTCCCGCCATAACATCTACTGCATCCGCACCCCCAACACCAATGGCTACCATACCCAAACCTCCTGCATTTACTGTATGAGAATCTGTTCCAATCATCATACCACCTGGAAAGGCATAATTTTCAAGTACTACTTGATGTATAATTCCAGCTCCGGGTTTCCAGAAACCAATACCATATTTATTAGAAACTGAAGCCAAAAAATTAAATACTTCACTCGAGGTATTAATTGCATTTTGTAAATCTTTATCTGCACCTATCTTAGCTTGTATTAAATGATCGCAATGCACAGTTGTCGGAACAGCAACTTTACTTTTACCGGCTTGCATAAATTGCAATAAAGCCATTTGTGCTGTTGCATCTTGACACGCAATTCTATCTGGGGCAAAATCAACATAGTCCTTACCTCTAATAAATCCTTTCTCTAAGTTTTTATCCCAAAGGTGATTGTATAATATTTTTTCAGAAAGCGTTAGTGGTTTTCCTATTATCTCTCGAGCTTTATCAACATTTTGTTTCATCCTGTTGTATACCCCTTTAATCATATCAATATCAAAAGCCATAATATTTTTTATTTCAAGTTATTTTATATCGTTACAAATGTAATTAATAAATAAAACTTAATTAAATATTCCTAAAACAAAATAACCAATTAAGCTAGATATTGAATAATTAATAATAATAAATTATGTAGTTTGAAGAAAATAATTCTTAAAACCTGAGTTCGACCTAGGGATAATGAACAGAAGGTAAATAGAAGGTAATATTTGAAGAAACTGCAAAGCACATGACGAACTCCCCTTTAAAAAATAGAGAATTAGTGAGTAATATCTTGATATTTCAAAAAAATGCATGAAAGATTATCTTTTATTTGCATTTCCTATGGGTTTGATAAATTTTTTCAAACTAGCTAGATAATCTTTCTAAAATCCGTCCTCGGATTGAATAGAAATTTAACTTAACTGTAAATAAATCTTAGATCAAACTTAGGTTTAAATATTCTTTTAAACGATTTCAGCGGAAAGTCCTAAATTCAATAATTTAGTACAACGAGGTTTCAATTCATCATATTCACCAGTTTTCACTGCACATTTACCTTTATAATGCACTAAGTATGTACATTGTTCGGCCTGCTCTGAAGAGTGATTGCAAACTTTAATTAAAGAATCAATTACAAATTCAAAAGTGTTAACATCATCGTTAAACAAAATAATTTCATGTTGTTTTACATCTTGTGCAAGCACATCAACATCTTCTTTTATTTTTTCTTTTGTACTCATTATGACAACAAATTTAAAAAAATATTTTTACATTGTAAATAAAAAATAAAAGAGGAATCTTTTGAAGCTTCCTCTTTTACAAATTAACAAACTCAAAATCTAATACATATATCTTAAAGCGGTTATATCATTTCCATTAAACTCACCATCCTCATCAGACCCAAAACAGGCTAACATAATAGAAGTAGCGTCATATCCTGTTGGCGTTCCCGGAATATGAACAGCACCTACACCAGCTGTCCCTTCATTAGAATTTTGACCACAACTCTGGCGACTCCACCAATCTGTATGTCTAAAACCTATTGAATGGCCTACCTCATGCGTAATTACATGTTCAACTACATTGGTATTATAGGAATTTAGGCCATAAATTTGCACAAATTTATTAGGGCTTCCACCACTTGGAAAACCTGCAGAACCACCTGCTCCTGATTCATTAGGGTTATGGTACACAACCATATCTTTAGATTGATAATTAGTTCCATAAGAAAGTGAAAAACTAATATCTAAATTCAATCTATTATAATTATTAACTGCCCATTGTAAAGCAGTACGTTCTTTACTTGAAAGGCCAAAACCTCCACCACCGGTATAGCCAATAATAGTAATTACACCATTACTTACCAGATTGTTAGTACGATATTGTTTAGTTGTAATTCCACCACCTAATTTCATATTCTCAATTTGAGCTCTACTAAACATAATATCACCTTCTACCCTGAACATTTCTTGAAATGACCCATCAGGTAACTGAAAATCAATCTTTTCAATGTCGTTAGTATTAAAGTGCATGGCTTCTAGCTTTTTGGTTATTTCAGGAAATTCCTGATTAACAGCTTGCTCTTCAATTAAAACTTCATCTTTATGACAAGAAACAAAGATTAAGGCAATTGCCATTACGAA
>DEIV01000115.1 GCA_002352665.1 Flavobacteriaceae bacterium UBA2765 | reverse complement strand
GTGATGCTTCTAAATGGAACAAATTTACCAATTCTTTAATGTTACGATTAGCAATGCGTATGGTAAAAGTAGATAATGCCGGAGCAGAGGCTTGGGCAACAAAAGCTATTAACGGAGGCTTGATGGAAAGTAATGCTGATATTGCATATTTAAAATATGATGCAATTAGTGCTAAATGGGATATACAAGGAAATCCATTTATTCAATCAATTGCTACTAGAGCTAATACGCAAGTTAGAATGATGTCCACTTTTGTAGATGCAATGAAAGATAAGGGAGATCCAAGACTGGCAGTATGGTGTTCACTTTCTAATGGCAGTACTGATTCTGCTGATCAAATGGGTATGCCCCCAGGCTTTGGCACAACTGATGTGGGCGCTTTACCTAATACTGACATTCATGCTTATTCTATGCCTAATATTGATGTTGTTGGAACGGGTGATAATAGAAGTAATTATAATCAACCATTTATTTTACAATCTTATGCAGAGGTTGAGTTTATGTTGGCAGAAGCTGCTGAACGTTGGGGATTAGCTGGTGGTGATGTTCAGGGGCATTATGAAACTGCTGTTAGAGCAGCGATGAAACAATTGTCTTTGTTTAATAATGCAACTCTAATCACAGATGGGCAAGTTGACACTTATTTGTCGGCAAATCCATTTAATGCTTCTGATGCATTAGAAATGATTGGTAATCAATATTGGCTTACAGTATTTCCAAATGCAATTGAAGGTTGGCAAAACTGGAAAAGAACAGGTTTTCCTGCCTTAGTTCCAGTTGACTCAGATAGAGGAGTTACCGGAGGAGTAATACCAAGAAGATTACCATATACTAATGCAGAAAAGTTAAATAATACTGCCAATGTTGAAGCTGCTTCTGCCCAGCAAGGTGGAGATCTTTTAACTACAAGAATGTGGTGGGATGTAAATTAATCAGAAAAATATTACACACTCTAGAAAATACATCTTCATAGCCTTAATTCATTTATAATAATTATTTGAGTTAGTTTATTTGAGAGAGAATTTAGAGCAACCTCATTGTTGTTCTAAATTCCACTCTCGGTAAATATAAAATGTTTATCTGTTACTTTTTATAAAATCATTATTAAGAAACAAATGAAAGTACTGACAGGTCTTGACATATTAACCAAGGATATAAATCTCCAAAATAAATTCAAAGGCAATGTGGCATTATTATGCCATAATGCATCTATTGACTTTAAATACACACATGCCGCATTAAATTTTAAAAAACTATTCGGATCGAGATTTATAAAACTATTTGGACCACAACATGGTTTTTCAACCGATGTTCAGGATAACATGATAGAAACAGATCATTCAATTCATCCTTATTTTAATATTCCTGTATATTCACTCTATTCCGAGACACGCACTCCAACTGATGAAATGTTAGAAGATATTGATCATCTTTTTGTTGACTTACAAGACGTAGGATGTAGAATGTACACATACATTTATACACTTACTCTTTTATTAGAAAAATGTATAGGCAAAGATATTCAGATAATTGTACTTGATCGTCCAAATCCAATCAATGGAATTGATATTGAAGGAAATATTTTGGAGAAATCATTTGAATCGTTTATCGGCCTTCACCCAATACCTGTACGACATGGAATGACCATTGGAGAAGTGGCTTTAATGCATCAAAAAAATTGGACAAAAAAGAAAGTAAAGTTAGAAATAATAAAAATGCATAATTGGGAGCGTGAAATGTTTTATGAAGACACAAAGTTACCATGGCTTTTACCTTCTCCAAATCTTGCAAGAGCAGAAAGCACCTGTACTTTTCCTGCCACAGTTATATTTGAAGGCACTCTTTTAAGTGAAGGGCGAGGCACTTCTCAACCTTTAGAAATTGTAGGACACCCAAAAATTGAAGCTTTTTCATATTATGAAAATCAGCTAGCTAATAGTATAAAAAAATCTAAATTAGAAGGATTTATGCTTAGACCCATAACCTTTCTGCCAACTTTTCAAAAACATGCTAATTCAATCTGCAATGGTTTTCAAATTCATATAACCGATAAAAAAATCTTTAAACCCTGGCGGACTGGACAACTTATAATGCGTGAATTATACCATCATTTAGGAGATAATTTTAAATGGAAAAAACCTCCTTATGAATATAATTATACTCAAAAACCGATCGATATTATTAATGGTACTGACAAGTTACGGCATTGGGTAGAAAAAAATGACCCCATTGAAAGGCTTGATTCTTTCGAAAATTTAGAAACATATAAACATAAGTTTAATGAAATAAAAATATATTAATGAATTATTCAATACTAAACTCAAAAACATTTTGAATACACTATTAGTTTTTTCAGTAATTGCACTTTACTTCGCCTTATTAATGGTAATTTCTTACTTTACGTCTAAAAACAGAAGTGATGAATCTTTTTTTACTGGAGATAGACAATCACCTTGGTTTTTAGTTGCTTTTGGTATGGTAGGTGCCGCACTTTCAGGTGTTACCTTTGTATCTGTTCCGGGAATGGTAGGGAACAATAGTTTTTACTTTTTTCAATTCATTTTAGGCAATATAGTAGGCTATTTATTTATTACATTCGTTTTAATACCACTGTATTATAAATTAAAATTAGTATCAATTTACGGATACTTAAATGAGCGATTTGGTGTAAAAACATATAAAACGGGATCATTATTTTTCTTGGTTTCACAATCTTTTGGTGCTGCATTGCGCTTATTATTAGCTGCTAAGGTTTTACAATTTGCCTTTTTTGACAAGCTTCAAATTCCTTTTTTCGCCACAGTCATTATTATTTTATTATTGGTTTGGTTATATACTAATAAATCCGGTATTAAAACAATTGTTTGGACAGATACGATGCAAACATTATTCTTAATACTAGGTGCTGTTATAACTATTTATACTATTACTACTTCTTTAAATTTATCACTAACAGATTCAGTTAATGAAGTTGTAAATCACAAATATTTCAAAGTTTTCAACTGGGATAATAAATCAGGCAACAACTTTTATAAGCAGTTTATTGCAGGAATTCTAATTACAATAGCAATGATTGGTCTAGATCAAAACATGATGCAAAAAACATTAACCTGTAAAAACCAATGGGATGCTCAAAAAAATTCATTGGTATATAGTCTAATATTAGCAATTACACAATTTTTATTTTTGGGGTTAGGCATATTATTATTTGTATATGCAGAAAAATATAATATTACATTACCCATTGGTGATCATGGAGAGTTTATAGATACCGATACCCTATTTCCAAATTTAGCTCTAAACCATCTAGGTCTTTTGGCAGGAATTAGCTTCTTATTAGGGATAATTGCTGCATCATTTTCTAGTGTCGATTCAGCTTTAACAGCGTTAACAACATCATTCACATACGATTTCTTAGACATAGCTCATAAGTCAAGTGAAGAAAAGAAAAAATTAAAGAACCGTGTATTATTTGGATTTTCATTTATTATTTTTTTAATAATAATGTTGTTTTCAAATAGTAGAGGCGACGTTATTACCTTAATATTTAAAGTAGCCGGATATACTTATGGTCCTCTTTTAGGTCTTTACTTATTCGGAATGTTTACTAATTTTCGTATAAAAGATAAATGGGTGCCTATAATTTGTATTGTCGCTCCCATTGTTACTTATATGTTGAGTGAGTATTTTAAAAATGTATACAATTTTAATTTCGGATTCATTAATATAGCGGTAAATGCAATATTGACAATTATCGGTTTATTATTATTAATTAATAGGAAATAAATGGATACGTCAAAATTAACCACAGAACAATCTTCTAAATATAATGATTTAGAAAAAATGGATACCTTAGAACTTCTTAGAAATATTAATAGAGAAGATAAGTCTGTAGCTATTGCTGTTGAAAAAGCAGTTCCTAGTATTCATAAACTCGTTGATGCTATTGTTTCAAAAATGAAAGAAGGAGGAAGGCTTTTTTATATAGGAGCTGGCACAAGTGGTAGATTAGGTGTTTTAGATGCCTCTGAATGCCCTCCAACATTTGGTGTTTCTGATGATTGGGTTATAGGGCTAATTGCCGGTGGTGATGGTGCCTTAAGAAAAGCTGTTGAAAATGCTGAAGACGACACTACTTTGGCTTGGAATGATTTACAAAAATATGCTATTAATAAACAAGACGTTCTGATTGGAATTGCAGCTTCCGGTACAACTCCATATGTATTAGGAGGTGTAAAGACGGCAAAACTTAACAATATAATTACCGCATGTATTACTTGTAATAGAAATTCATCCTTATCTTTAGAAGTTAACCATCCTATTGAATTAATAGTTGGTCCTGAATTTGTAACCGGTAGTACAAGAATGAAAGCTGGAACAGCTCAAAAGCTAGTTTTAAATATGATTTCTACAGCAGTTATGATAAAATTGGGAAGAGTATTAGGTAATAAAATGGTTGACATGCAATTATCTAATAAAAAATTGAATAAACGAGGTGTTAAAATGATAATGGATGTACTTGAAATTGATGAAGAGTTAGCCCGTAAATTATTGTTGAAACATAAAAGTGTACGAGAAATTATAAATAAATACAAAACTAAATGAGTAATAAAAAGATATTAGACCTCAGGGTAGAACCCTGAACTCATTAATCAAAATAATATTTTATGAAAACAATTTAAAGATGATAAAAATAGAGCATAGAATGTTCGTATTGAAAAAGACATTACAGTTTAGCTTATTTTTTTTACTAATCTTTCTTCTAACTCAATCTGTTTTTTCTCAAGAAATAAGCAGGAAAGGAATCCATCAATTACAAAAAGAAGAGTTCGGTAAAATAAAGGTGATTGAGAATAAATTCGATTTCAACGAAGTTGAAATTATTCCCATTAAAGAAAAACAAAAAGTAGCCTTATCTAAAATAGTTTTTGGCTTTTTACCTTATTGGGAATACAATTCTGGTGCTCATAATAACTTACAATACAATATATTAACACATTTAGCCGCTTTCGATTTTACAGCATCCTCTGATGGTACTATTACAAATCCATCAAATTGGCCTTGGGCAGATGTTATAAATACTGCCCATAGTAATGGTGTTAAAGTTATAATGGTAGTTACAAATTTTAATGGTTCAGAAATTCACGCCATTTTAACAAATACTACTTCAAAAAATAATTTATTCGGCAATATTAAAAATACAATTACATCATTTGATTTAGATGGTGTTAATATTGATTTTGAAGGGCTGAACAATGCCGATGAAGGCTCTATAATAAATAATTTTATGTCCGATTTAACTACATATATTCATACACAGCTACCGGGCAAAGAAGTTTCATTTGATAGTCCTGCTGTGAATTGGGGGGATGATTGGAATTTAGATGGTTTAGTGCAAAATGTTGATCATCTATTTATTATGGCTTATGATTATAATGGGAGTTGGAGCAATAATACCGGAGCCGTTGCTCCGTTTACATACCCAAATAATGGTATTAGTGTATCAAAAACGTTAAATAATGATTACAGTATTCCTAAAAGTAATTATCCAGAAAAATTAATTCTTGGTGTACCTTATTATGGGAAACATTGGAAAACACAAACAAATATCGCTGAATCAGTAGTTACATCTTATGTAGGTTCAACTTTTTTTAGAGATGACATTATCAATGCTGCTTCAAATGGTGGATATCTTTGGGATAACAACTCTCAAACACCATGGTATAACTGGAATGATGGTGCAGATTGGAATCAAGTATGGGCTGATAATGATCAAAGTATTGGAAATAAATTCGACTTAGCGATTAATAATAATCTAGGAGGTATTGGTATTTGGGCATTAAATTACGATGGAGATCGGCATGAACTATGGGATTTAATCAACTCTAAGTTTGGAGCAACTGCCTCTATAGATGATGATTTTATTAAAAATAATATTAAAGTGTATCCTAATCCTTCAAATGGTTTTATTCGGTTATCTATTTTAAATAATTTGGAATTAAATAAAATAGAAATCTTTAATGTTTTAGGTCAAATTACCATGAAAATCAATCCAGAAAATAATTTTATAGATATTAGTAGTTTGACCAATGGAATGTATTTCCTAAAAATTGAAGATGAGACTAGCAAACGAGGAATATTTAAAATTTTAAAATCAGATTGAGTTTATAATATGAAATAAAAAAAGCAGAAATAATCATCTCAATATCCTTACTGGATTACTAGTATTATTATTTCTACTAACTGCTTGAACAATAAATATTTTTGCATTTTTTAAGTGCTTCTTATGAATATCTAAGTATTTTTCTCCTGTCAAGGCAACAATATTTGAATTGCTTTTCATGCTAATTTTTTCTCCTTTATTAAATTGATATATTATAAATTTTACAGCTTCTTTTTCTGTATTTTCCTGTATTGATTCCCAACTTAAACGAAATTTTCTTTTTTTATGTTTAGCAATTTTAAGATTGTAAACGGGTTCAGGAATGAATAATTTTTGGTTAATTATTGGAGGTAGAATAGGGTTATTATAAAAGCTTTTTTTTAATGCACCGTCTATATCTAATGGGTTTTTAACAATATACTTAGCACTGAAATAGGCTGATCCTTTTATTTGAGGAATACTTTTATTTAAATCAAGTTGTTTTTCAATTTCTGTAGGGTGTTGTTGTTTCCAAGCGTCGTTTTGATTTTCATCTCCTAATCGATATAAACTATGACCAATATATAGATTGGTATTATAATTATTATTTGCCCACCATTTAACCAGAGTTTCATAATCTGCAGCTTCATGTCCAATATGCCAATACACTTGAGGAAGAATATAATCTAACCATCCTTCTTTCAGCCATAATAAGACATCAGCATATAGATCATCATAGTTTGTTTGATTGGCATTAGTATCAGAACCTATTAGGTCAACACTTTTATTTCGCCAAATACCAAATGGGCTGATACCAAATTGTACCCAAGGCTTTATAGTTTTGATCGTTGTAAATAATTCTTTAATGATTAAATTTACATTATTACGTCTCCAATCATCTAAATTGTTTGGGTAAAAATCACCTCCGTATTTTTTAAAAGAATCCTCATCTGGAAAAGCTTTTCCTTCAATTTTATAAGGATAAAAATAATCATCAAAATGTATCGCATCTATATCATAATTTTGAACAATATCTGCCACAACTTTATTTGTATATGATCTTACTTCAGGTAAGCCGGGGTTAAAGTATTTATTTTTACCATAGTTGATAAACCAATGAGGGTTTTTATCTGTCAAATGAAACGGATTGAATTGAATTTTTGTGTAATTAATTATTGCTCTATACGGATTTAGCCAAGCATGAAATTCCATCCCACGCTTATGCGTTTCAGAAATTATAAAAGCTAAAGGGTCATAATATGGTGTTGGCAACTTATCATTTACACCAGTTAAATATGAAGACCAAGGTTCATATTTAGAGTTATAAAAAGCATCCGCAGAAGGTCTAATTTGAAAAATAATGGCATTAAAATTCAAACTCTTAAATACATCTAATAGTTTAATAATTTCACTTTTTTGTTCCCCTGTACTTAAGCTTCTTGAACTTGGCCAATCTATATTATTCACTGTTGCCACCCAAATCCCTCTAAATTCTTGTTTATTATTTACTTGGGATATAGAGTATTGAAAAACAAATAGAAATATAAAAAATAAAATTAAGGGTTTAAAGGATTTCATTTGGCTGTAATTATAGATTTTAAATAAAAAATTACAGAGTAAAGATAGAGGTACTTTAATTATAAATCCCAAAAAAAATGGGCTAATGTTTAAAGGTGAGTTTTGGACGAGAGAAGAAGATATGAATAAACGTACGGCTAGCTAACAAATAACATAACCTTGGCCTTATTGATTATACTACCATTGATACCATTAAACATCATCATTTTAAGTTCAAGTTATCAAAACGCTACATTTCTAATGCCTTTTTAGGGTCATTGTCCAATAATAGTTCAACCGGATTTTCTAATGCTTCTTTAATAGCAACCAAAAAACCAACTGATTCTTTACCATCAATAATTCTATGATCATAAGATAATGCTACATACATAATGGGCTGTATGACTACTTTACCATCAACTGCCATTGGTCTATTTACAATATTATGCATTCCTAAAATTGCTGATTGTGGCGGATTAATTATAGGTGTAGATAACATAGAACCAAAAACACCACCATTGGTAATAGTAAAGGTTCCTCCAGTCATTTCATCTATAGTAATTTCACCATCTCTAGCTCTAATGGCTAAACGTTTCACTTCTGCTTCAATACCTCTAAAAGTTAAATCTTGAGCATCTCTAATTACGGGTACCATAAGGCCTTTAGGACCGGAAACTGCAATAGAAATATCTTGAAAATCATAAGACACTTTATAATCACCATCAATCATGGAATTTACATCAGGATACATTTGAAGAGCCCTCACCACTGCTTTGGTAAAGAAACTCATAAAACCTAAACTTACACCATGCTTGGTTTTAAAATCTTCTTTGTATACTTTACGTAAATCGAAAATTGGTTGCATATTAACTTCATTAAATGTAGTTAACATGGCCGTTTCATTTTTTACTGCCACCAAACGCTCCGCTACTTTACGACGTAACATTGAAAGTTTTTTACGCTCCCCTCCCCTAACACTATCTTGAATAGCTGTACCCATACTTGGTACCGCCTTTACAGCATCTTCTTTAGTAACTCTACCATCTTTACCTGTACCCTTAATGGTGCCCGCATCAATATCTTTTTCAGCTAATATTTTTTTAGCCGCTGGTGAGGCTGTTCCGCTGGCGTATGTTTTAGGTGTTTCAGAAATAATTTCCTTAACAGGCTCAGTATTAGAAGCCTGTGGACTACTAACTGCCGACTGAGTACTCCCTTCAGGTTTTGCCCCATCCATATCAATCAAACAAACTACAGCACCAACAGCAACAGCATCTCCTTCTTCTGCTTTTAATGTAATTATACCACTTTCTTCGGCTGGTAATTCTAATGTAGCCTTATCAGAATCAACTTCTGCTATAGGTTGGTCTTTTTCTACATAATCACCATCCTCAACCAACCATGTTGCTATTTCTACTTCTGTAATTGATTCTCCCGGAGAAGGAACTTTCATTTCTAAAATCATCTATACTAATTTTTTAAGCCCATCTTAACCTTCCGACCCCAATAGCTATCAGGAGTAAGGAACTCAAGGCATTTTTCAATATTTTTATTTTTTTTGGCCTTTTAACAGGCTTTTCAATATATCTTTTAACTTGTTCTTGATACAAATCCATTCAAAAACTCATAAATTTACTCGAACTGAAATTTAATATGATGTTGTTTCAAACCTAAATGCGAACCATCAATTTCTTTATTCAGTTTTAAATTATAAATCATTTCTCTTAATCATCCCCTTTACTTTTCAATTTCTTCCCCTTGGGAAGACGGAAGATGGGAAAATACTTTATCAATAACTTTTTGATGTCTTCTATTAAATCTTGTACTAGAACCTGCAGCAGGCACAGCATAAAATGCTCTTGATGCTACTTCTAATTTTGTCAATTCAAATCGTTGTAGTAAATAACCCCATGCTCCCATATTTTGAGGCTCTTCTTGTGCCCAAATATGTTTGGTAGCATTACTATACTTATCCAGTATTTCTTGTAATTTTTCTTTATGTAAAGGAAATAATTGCTCTATTCTCACTAAAGCCACATCTTCTCTTTCTAATTTTTCTCTCTCCGCAAGTAGATCATAATAGAATTTACCCGTACAAAATACTAATTTTTTAACTTTTTTAGGATTAACGGTATCATCTATGACCTCTTGAAACTCACCATTTGCAAATTCATCTAAACTTGAAACTGCTTTAGGATGACGCAATAAACTCTTAGGTGTAAATACAATTAAAGGCTTTCTAAAATCGCGTTTCATCTGCCTACGTAACAAGTGAAAAAAGTTTGCAGGTGTAGTACAGTCAGCGACAGTCATATTATCATTAGCACATAACTGTAAAAAGCGTTCCATTCTGGCCGAAGAATGTTCTGAACCTTGTCCTTCATATCCATGTGGTAATAAGACCACTATTCCGTTTTGTAATTTCCATTTATCCTCGGCGGCGGACATATATTGGTCAAATATAATTTGAGCTCCATTAGAAAAATCGCCAAACTGAGCTTCCCAAATCGTTAAAGTATCAGGATTTGCCATGGCATATCCATAATCAAAACCTAGCACTCCATATTCTGATAATAAGGAATTGTAAATATCCATTTTACCTTTATTCTCAGGGTTGGTATTTAAAAGATTGATACGTTCTTCAGATATTTCATCGCGTAATATGGCATGTCGATGGCTAAAAGTACCACGTTCAACATCTTGACCTGAGATACGAATACCATATCCTTCTTCTAATAATGAGCCATAAGCTAGCGTTTCTGCCATTCCCCAATCCAATGTATTGGCTTCAATCATTTTGGCTCTACCCGCTAAAATACGTTCTGCTTTTCTTAAAAACTTTACCCCTTTTGGTACAGTTGATACAATATTTCCTATATTTTTTAATTTATCTACTGCATATGAAGTATTCACCGGCAACAACATATCTTCAACACCTTTTCTCGAAAATCCTTTCCAAGTTGATTCCATAAAAGGCTTTACAGATGAAGTATTATCCCGCTTAGACATTTGGAATTGATTTTCAAGCATCACTTTAAAGTCGGCAATAATTTTCTCCTTATACGCCTGATCTATTATACCATCATCTATCAATCGTTGTGCATAAATATCTCTAGGATTAGCTTGTTTTGCTATAGCTTTATATAAATTGGGTTGTGTAAAACGAGGTTCATCACCTTCATTATGTCCATATTTTCTATACCCTAATAAATCAATAAAAACATCTCGTTTAAAACGCATTCTAAATTCCAATGCCATTTCGGTAGCATGTACAACAGCTTCAGCATCATCAGCATTTACATGTAAAACCGGAGATAAAGTTACCTTACCTACATCTGTACAATAGGTACTTGACCTTGCATCTAAATAATTAGTAGTAAAACCTATTTGGTTATTCACCACAATATGAATAGTCCCTCCTGTTGAATATCCTTTAAGCTTGCTCATTTGAATAACCTCATAAACAATACCTTGACCTGCTATTGCCGCATCGCCATGCACAAGAATGGGCAATATTTTAGAAGTATCTCCTTTATATTTTCTATCTATTTTAGCCCTGGTTATTCCTTCTGTAACCGCATCAACCGTTTCTAAATGTGAAGGATTTGGCACTAAATTCATTTTTATATCCTTACCATTTTGATAGGTTTTATTTAAACTCAATCCTAAATGATATTTTACATCTCCATCAATATCGTCATCTTCAAAATCTTTACCTTCAAATTCACTAAATAGCTCCCTAATGGGTTTTCTAAAAATATTAACTAAGGTATTTAACCTCCCTCTATGAGCCATTCCGATAACACACTCTTCCAATTGATAGTTATCAACCGCATAGAAAAGTAAATTACTAATGGCTGGAATTAGTGTTTCTCCTCCTTCTAATGAAAAACGTTTTTGACCTACATATTTGGTTTGTAAAAACTGTTCAAAAGTTACGGCTTGATTTAATTTTGAAAGAATATATCTTTTCTTTTCTGTACTGTAATCAGGATGATTATTGTTTTTATGCAGTCTATCTTGCCACCATTTTATTTCTTCAGGTTTTCTAATATACATATATTCTATACCAACTGCATCACAATAAACTTCTTCCAGATGTTGGATAATTCCCTTTAATGTGGTGCTACCGATCCCTAATACTTCACCTGCATCAAAAACCGTTTCTAAATCATTTTTTGAAAGTCCAAAATTTTCAATAGCTAAGGTTGGCTCATACTGTCTACGTGCCCTAACGGGATTAGTTTTAGTAAATAAATGACCTCGAGAACGATAGCCGTTCATCAATTCAATTACTTGAAATTCTTTATGTACATGTTCCGGAACTTCAATTGTAGCTTGTGCTTGTTCCTCTCCATCTAAAGAATAATCAGAATTGGCCAAATCATATCCTTGAAAAAAACTTCTCCAACTAGGCTCAACCTCATCAGGATTTAATAAGTACTTCTGATATAAATCTTCTAAAAAACCAGTATGTACAGTATTTAAAAAGGAAAACCTATCCATTTAAACATTATTTAGTTTGAAAAACAAAAATACACTTTTTAAGTTTATAAAATAATTTTCGCCTATTAGTTGGTGATAAAATATTTTTTTGAAAAAATCTAATTTAAGGCTTGTTAAAAATAGAAAAACTTATATATTTGCAAACCGAATTTTCAGAGAAATCTAAAATTCCTCCTTTACTCATCCCGATAGCTATCTGGAGGTTAGAGTAAAGAAGAAAAGTTCTTTAAATTATGCGACCATGTGTGTATCTAATTTACTCTAAGAAATTAGACAAATATTATATAGTAGAAACTTCTGATCTTCAAAAGAGACTAGAAGAACATAAAATTCATTTTTATGAAAAATATTACACATCTAAAGCAAAAGATTGGATTTTGTTTTTTAAAATAGTTTGCGAAACTAAAACGCAAGTTATTAAAATTGAAAAACATATTAAGAGTATGAAAAGTAAAACTTATATACATAATCTTAAAAATTATTCGGAAATTGCAAATAAATTAAAGGAAAAATATTTAATATAAATTCCTCCTTAGCTCAGTTGGTTAGAGCATCTGACTGTTAATCAGAGGGTCCAAAGTTCGAGTCTTTGAGGAGGAGCTTAGTAACGGCAAGCCATTCAAGAAATTGAATGGCTTTTCTATTTCTTATCAGTACAACATTTGTACAACAATTATATTCATCTAGTTTCTCTTTAAGAAGTTTATAATTTACTTAACAGGCACTTATATTACCTAAAAAGGATATTTATAAACTTATGAAGTCGTATAAGCTGTTTACTCAAAAACAGGAGAGAGATATTTCCTTAATATGCGTTTTTAAATTTAGCTTTTTTGTGAGCTGATATTATTTGGGTTGATTTACAGCTATATAGCGTCATATTACCCTTAAATTTCACTTGCATTTAGCTTCATTTATTGATAACTTTAGCTATATGAATTTTAAATATAGTAGACATGGAAAGGTTAATTGAATTTTTAGGAGACCTCTTTTTTAAAGCTAATTTAGCCTATGAGAGCTTTTTTGAGGAAAAAGTTAAAAAGAATGACACCACAATGATTGCTTTTCTAATGATATTCTTATTGTTATTTGCAATTTTTTTAGCTTCGGTTAACGGTTTTATTTCTTTTCAATACAAATCTATATTTTTAACTTTTTACCCATTACTCGGTTTATCAATGTTGATTTTTACAGCTGGATATTACAGAGGTATCAAAAAAAGACAGTCACTAGGCTACAATTTCAAAATGATTCATTTAAACTTCTCCAAGCTCAACCTTCAATCATTAGGCTTTAATAAAGCTGATAAATACAACTTAAAACTTTTGTATAGAAATCGTAAAGTTGAAAACAAGATAAATAATACAAATCTTGTAAAAAATAAGAGTGCTGCTAGTTATTCATTTATATTTTCACTTTTTCAAGTACTGATTAAAAGAGGTATTAAGGATCTTAACACTTCTGATAGACAAAATTTCTTTCAAATGCTTGAAGATTCTTTTATAATGAACGGAGTTTCGATAAACCCAGATACCCTTAACTCAAGTTACAGCAAATGGAATTCAAAACTTAAAAATGATGAAAACAATCTAAAAGACCTTACTATAATCAGAACTGTTTTCAATATACAATAAACTTAAGGCAATTATAAGGAAAGCCTAGTTATTGTATTGTTTACCATGTATTTACTTTCATATGTTTGCTCCAGAAAGTGAACGGCCGTTTACTCATTATTAATTTTAAAACTTAATATTATGAGTGAACAAATTATCAAAAAACTAGAACGGATAGAAAGTCTTTTATCCTTTAACAAACAAGTACTGAGCTTTTCTGATATGCTTGCATTTACAGGTATGTCAGAATCTAGGCTCTATAAATTAACTTCTTCTAGAAAAATTCCATTTTCAAAAGTTGGTAGGAGTTTGTACTTTGATAGAACCCAAATCGAAGAATGGCTACTAAGTAATCCGAAAATAACTGATAATGAGATTGAAAATCAATTCAATCAACAATTATCAGCAAACAAACGATAGGTATTTTAATCTTATATCATGAGTAAAATACCATATCTAAGAATAGGTACATCCTATTATAAAAAAGTAAAAGCTCCCACCATAGCAGGATTGTATAATGAGATTCTGGTATCATGGCGTATTGAAACTATTCGTCAAGATCATGGGAAAGATTATTTAAGTAAAGTTCCTAAATATGACGGATTTACCTGCATTCCGAATCATATTGATTTTAAACAGAGTTATCTTACTTTTTATAATACTTATTACCCGTTGAGTAAAACACCCAAAAAAGGAAGTATTGAAAACTCCATACATTTTATCAAGCATATTTTCGGGAAACAATTTGAGTTAGGCTTGGATTATATCCAATTACTATTTACCAAGCCTATACAAACCTTACCGATACTTTGTTTGGTTAGTAAACAAAGAGCCACAGGGAAAAGTACTTTTTTAAAATGGTTAAAGGAAATCTTCGAAAACAATTTAACTTATCTAACCAATGACAGCTTTAGCAGCCAGTTCAACGCGGATTGGGCCAACAAGCTTTTAATATGTATTGATGAGGTATTATTCAATAAAGAAGAGCTGACAGAGCGTATTAAATATTTGAGTACAACCAATATTAATAAGTTAGAAGCTAAGGGTAAGGATAAACTTGAGGTTGAGTTTTTTGGAAAATTTATTCTTTGTAGTAATAATGAAGAAAATTTTATTAAGATTGATGCGAATGAAATTCGGTTTTGGGTATTAAAAATTCCTTGCTTTGAAAAAGAGGATATTTATTTCTTATCTAAGTTGATTAATGAAATCCCTGCTTTTCTTTATTACTTAAATAACAGGAAACTGTCAACCAAGCATCTAACCAGGATGTGGTTTACATCTGGACAAATTAAAACGACTGCTTTAAAAAAGCTTGTACAGAATAATCGCAATCGGGTTGAAAAGGAACTTATAAATATTATTATAGCGGTTATAGAAAAGTTTGAACTAGATGAAGTCAAGTTCTGCCCTATTGATGCCTTAAATGCTTTGAACAGAACACGTGTTAAAACTGACCTTACCCAAATACGAAGGGTTTTAAAAAACGATTGGAAATTAAGCAATCAGGACAATTCTAATAGTTATCAAAAATTTGTGATTTGGTCCGATGGTGATATTGGATTAACTGATGCCAAAGGCAGGTATTTTACTATTGATAAAGACTTTTTATGGAAAAATTTCGATGATCTGATGACAGATTGAGTTGATGCCTTTATTTATAAAGGTTAGGGCTGTCATCACTATATCATCATTTAGTCATCAAAATAAAAAGTGATGACAAGATATGTACTTATAAAATCAGGAATGATGAAATGATGACAAAATGATGTAATGAAAAACTTAGTGTTTATAAGGTTTAAGTTAAGATTTCATCAAATCATCAAAATATCAAAGAATTCTAAGCTTATGAAAAAACAAAAATTAAATTGTGAAATAGCCCGTCATATTTCCGTTATGGAGATACTTGCCGGACTTGGGCACTTTCCCATAAAAGAATCGGAGAAAGAAGCTTGGTTTCTGAATATCCTGCGGTCAGAAACACAAGCCTCTTTCAAAGTGTCTAAAGAACTGAATCGATGGTATGACCATGGTGCTGGATTTGGTGGAAACATTATTGATCTAATTGTAAGAATGAACCATTGTTCCGTAAAAGAAGCCTTAGAATTTTTAACTAATGACATTTCTTATTTTTCTTTTCATCAGCAAGCAATATTTAGAAATTCGGTATCTAAGATTCAGATTTTAAAAGTTCATGAAATTATACACCCTGCCCTTATTCAATATCTGAGTTCTAGAAAAATAACTTTAACAACAGCAAGAAAATACTGTAAAGAGGTTTGGTATGAGTTCAATGGTAAAAAATATTTTGCCATTGGTTTACAAAATGTCAAAGACGGTTGGGAGCTTCGAAACATCTATTTTAAAAATAGCAGTTCTCCAAAATCATATACCTATCTAAAAAATTCTGGAAAGCAATTAATTGCTTTAGAAGGAATGTTTGATTTACTGTCATTGGTTGAATTGGATATTATTGATATAAGCAACTGTGATATTATCATTTTGAATTCTACTGCTTTTATAAAATCAATTGTTGGCTTCTTTAAAGATTATCATAAAGTCTATCTCTATTTAGATAATGACCCTACTGGTAAAAGAATTAGTCTTTTGCTTACTCAAAATTATACACATGTCATAGATAAAAGTTCTCTCTATAAAAACTTTAAGGACTTAAATGAATGGTTAATTGATGGAAGAAAAATTTAAAAAAGAGCTATGAAATTTGAAAAAAAGTATACTGAGAAACCTGAACTGAATTTAATCTTAAATCTTGATTTAAGTTTGGGCGATGACTTTTTAGAAATAGATTTAGATACCAATACTCTAAATGATGATTCTGGCAAATCTGATGGAACGGAGATAAGTTCAAGATGTGTTTTTGTGCCCACACCAAAAACAATCTTGCCTGTTCCCGAAGGTCGCAGGATTAAAAAAAAGTCTTTTAAGACAAAAAACGAAATCATCAAATTCAGATGCACGATTTACGAGAAAAAAGTATTAAAAGTTAAGGCTAAAAAGTCCGGATTAACATTGAGTGAGTATTGTAGAAAAGTTGCTTTTGAAGAAAAAATAATTGAACGGTTAACGGATGAACAAATCGACATTTATAAAATGCTAGTCAACTATCATAACAATTTTAAATCTATTGGGAATATGTTTCATAAACGAAATCCAGAACTTACTAAAACAGTTATTCTATTGGCTAATGAAATCAGAAATCATCTTAAAAAATTTGAACAATGATTGGAAAAGGAAAATCCATATCACATACTGGGGTCTCTATTCGTTACGGATGGAATCAGGAAAAGGATGCAGAAATTATTTTTAAGCAACAACTTATTGGGGAAACCCCAGCTGAGATAACTAATGAGTTTCAAACAATTCAGCAATTAAATTATAGATGCAAACACAATACACTTTCTTTTATCATTAGCCCTACCATCAAAGATGGAGAGAAATTGAAAGTAAAAGGTTTACAAAAGGTAGTTCAAAAATTTATGGCTCAAATGAAATTGGGCGAACGGCAGGCCATTGCTTTTGTTCATCAAGATAAAAAGCATAAGCACATTCATTTATATGTAAATCGCATTGACTATAAAGGTGTAGCATATAAGGATAACTTTATTGGTAAACGCAGTCAATTTGCAGCGGAAAAAGTCGCTGAAGAACTAAAATTAACAACGGTAAGACAAGTACAATTTGAAAAGGAGTTTCAATTAAAGGAGGTGCGTGCTGAAATTAAACGAAGGCACGACTTAAGCATTCAACAATTTAAGCCCAGGTCTTTTGATGCATATGTCAACGCGATGGAAACAAATGGTGTTAAAGTAATCCCCAGTATTAATAAATCAAATCAATTACAAGGGTTTCGATTTGAGTTTGATAATTATAATTTAAAAGGTAGTGAAGTTCATCAGAAAATGTCAATACTCAATATTGGCAAAGAGTTAGATAGAAATCCAAATGTAAAACTGTTTAAAGCTAAAAACAATCATATCAAACTATTGAACAAAACCTTGGAATTAACACCTAGCATAGCTTTAAAACTATCTAAGAAAGTAATTAAAAAAATAATCGAACTCGGAATGAGTATCTAAATAATATTACTATGTCAAAAATTGAAGAAATCACGGAAATATTGGTAAATGAAATTGATAGTTTTGAAAAAGAGGTTTTAAAACTGGAAGCATTGCAACAAAAAATAAGTAACACGAAGATTAAACTGGAATTTCAAGAAATACAAGAAGCTAAAAGCGAAATGATTCGCGAACTTGCCTTGAATAAAAATGCACAACGAGAATTCCTTTCTGACTTTGAAACTAAAATTAAAAATGCTTCTATTTATCCAAAATGGGCTGTTATTATTTTTATTATTTCCTTGTTAATTTCCTTTGGAGCAATACTCTACATTTATACTGTAAAACTGAATATTAATTCTATTGATAAAGAAGCTTTTCAAAAAAGTATTAATACATATAACATTCATATCAATTCCTTTTTTGAAAGTCATTTAAAAACCAAGGAAGTTCATCAGAAATGAAAAGAAAAAAGCAGATAGACTTAAACATTTTGTCAATTGCTAGCCAAGGAAGTTTTTCATTATAAAGAAATTCTATTTAACAAATTATAGCACTATAATTATTCAAACTATGCTACTCACATTTTGCTTAAATTAAAATTAATTTATTATCAGGAAACTCTAATTTACACCCTGATGACTTAGAAATAGGACTTTCATTAAAAGGTTCATTTGCAATTTGCAGTAATTATTTCGGGTTGAATACTCTTTTGAACTATACTTCTATAGTATCGCTTTGTTATCTATGAAGAAAAACTACAAAAGAAATATTTAATAAAATTTTAAAGAAAAAGTGCTATTCTAGAAATTTATACTGGGATAAAAAAAGTATTTTCTAAATAAACAGAATTGTAGTATTTCCTTTTTGTGAGAAAGCTCAAAATTATCAGTTAAATAATACCTTTCTCTTTAGCTTTGAGTATTAATTCTCTATTTGAATTACTCTCTATTTTAAGGTTTTCTTTTATGCGTTTAATCCTCTTTTCAATTCCTGGTTTTGATAAAAGTACAAAATTACTCATATTACAAATTTTTGTACCAAGTGAAAGCTCATAAACTATTTTTCTATCAGTTTCATCTAACGTAAAACTTATTCCATTTTTTTTTCTAATCATTTTTTTTATGGAACAACAATAATATGGCTCGTTAGAAATAACTGATATTATAGCATCTTGTAAGCATTGAATATTAACATTACTCTTTATTAAAAAACCAATCGGATTAACTTTTTTAAATATAGAATTTAGAATGAAAGTATCACTATATGAAGTTAATACAATAATCTTTGTGTTTGGCATTAGTTGTTTTATCATAACACCTAATTTTTCTCCTGCCAGAGTTAAATTCTTATTTGATTCTTCGAGCCTAATATCTAACAAAACAATATCAATTCCTCCATTCTTTTTTGCTTCATTTATTTTCAAAACAGCACTATCAAAATTCATTGCTTTATCAACATCAAATTCTAAAACTGAATTTTTTTGATTAATCAAATTAAATATTATTTCATAGGAATCTAAAAGAATTGGGTGGTCTTCTATTAATAATACAGTGAAAATGTTTTTCATAAATTTAGCGCAAATATCCCCTTAATTAAAAAAATTAAGTATGAGTACAATTAAATTACTAAACATAGTGAAAAAAAATAAATTCTGACAATTATTAATGACATAGTTTATTATTACAAACAATTAGTATTCAAAAACCTTACTAAAAGTAATTAAAAACCATATTTCATTTTAATTTAGAATGCTTGGTTTCAGTCTTATCCTAAAAAAGACTGAAAATAGTAAGATAAAGTGTAAAAATTCCCGAAAAACTAATTCCTTTAATTTGATATTTTAAGTTACTTGTGAGATAAATACCTTTCTAAGGCCTTTCAATTTTTAGAGAGTTCAACAATAAAAAAGTAAGTTGAATTTTCAAACTTGAGTTTTCATTATTTCATATAAATTGCAAACGGAACCTTTTTTGAATCAGTTGGTGTCATTCCTTTTACATCTTTCCTCTTAATTAAAGAATTGATTTCAGTAGCTGGAATATCCTTTTTTCCATTTATTGAAATTAGGTCATCTTTTGAATAAATTTTTATCCAGCCTGTGTTATTAATAATATAGAAATTATTATCTATTTTAAAGAACACATCCTCATTTCCTTCCTTAGCAATGGTAACTTTATTCTTAAAATTTACTCGCTCTTTAATATCTCTAAAATTTTCATTAATAGCTTTATATGAAAGATCTCCATCAATAGAAATTAACTTAGAAAATGCTTTAGAATTTGAATGTTTATTTTGTAAGCCAAAATAATATATAGCATTAATTTTTACTTCTAGATTGCCCCAGTGTTCTTGCTGAACAAAATAAAAATATTCTTCTTTTTCTATTTTCAACTTAAACTCAATTTCTCCATCTTTTGAATAATTTAATTTAGCCTTAAAATATCCATTCTGATTGGTTGATGCCAAAATATTATCATTTTCATCATAAATAGTTGCATCTTCAATAGACAATAATGTTTTTGAGTCTATTACAACTCCTGCAATATCAATATTTCTCATTGTGACTTGATTATTTAATGTATTATTTTGTGATTCCGAACTAAACACAATTCCAATAGCTAAAACAAATGTGATGATTTTACCCAATTTCATATCTATACTTTTTTAATTAATTTTTTTGGTGCATACACAAATATACTCAATAAACATGCCTAGTTTAAATATCCTTCTATAAAAAATGCTAAAAACATACGAAATTTACATTTATTTCATTGTTAAAACCTCATTAATCATTAATTTCCAAGCTCTAGTTGATTCTTTACTAAAGAATAGTATTTATCTTTGAGTTTTATCAATTCTTTATGGTCACCTTTTTCAATCAACTGTCCATTTTCCATTACAATTATTTGATCTGCATTCTTTACAGTACTTAATCGATGGGCTACTACTACAACTGTCCTTCCTTTAAAAAACTCATTAAGGTTATTTAAAATTGATTTTTCTGTATTTGCATCAAGTGAGCTTGTAGCCTCATCGAAAAAGATGAATTCTGGATTTTTATAAACCGCTCTTGCAATTAGAACTCTTTGGCTTTGACCACCACTTATTTGAATCCCAACGTTTCCAATTTTAGTCTCTGTGCCAAGAGGGAGTGAATTAATAAAATCATCAATACATGATATTCTTATTGCCTTTTCCAGTGCCTCGTCGTCCACTAGATCATTTTCACATAAAGTTATATTATATTTTATTGTTCCAGAAAAAATATGCCCATCTTGTAGAACTACTCCACATCTCTTTCTCCAAGCATCGGGATGTAATTCATCAAATTTATCATTCCCTAAAAAAATATTTCCAGAATTCGGACTGTAATACATCATAAGTAATTTCATTAAAGTGGTTTTACCGCTTCCACTAACTCCAACAATAGCAGTCACTTTGTTTTTAGGTATAGTAAAAGATAAATTTTTGATTACAAAAGGGTTAAAACTACCAGGGTATTTAAAAGACACATTGCTAAAAATAAGATCATCCATTTTAAATTGTATATCCATATGGGTAACCTGTTCTGCTTCGTTATCAACATTGTAAACATCTTCAACTCTTTTGTTTGAAATCTGAGCATCCTGAACATCTTGCAAATTGTTAATTAAATTTATTATTGGACCACTTAATTGACCTATTATATATGAAATACTTAATAAGGTTCCTACTGTCATTTGAGACTGTATAATTAAATAAGCACAAAATGCAATAACTGTAAGTTCTTTTAACTTTAGAACAAAATTCGCACCTGATAATTGGTACATATTAAGATATAATGATCTCAGCTCTAATTCATTTAACTTCTCCTGCAAAGAGATGATTTTTGATATTACTGCATCCTGAGCTTGATTTACTTTAATCTCAGGCATATTCATTATAAATTCATAAAGATTGTTACTATTATCTGATTGCCTGATAAACATTGAGTATTCAAGTGTGGCACGTTTCTTTAAAAAAAACGCAACCCATATAATTGATACTGTGCTTAATATTAGAAAAATAATGAACACCGTTTTATTTAAATAAAGTAGTATTAAGCTGAAAACTATTAAATTTAATATATTTATAAAAAAACCTATTCCTTTCCAAGTTAAAAAAGATTGTATTTTAGATAAATCTGAAAGTCTTAAAAGTGTGTCAGTATTTAATCTAGTGTCAAAATAATTAATAGGAAGTTTGATTAATTTTTTAAGAAAGCTTTCTTTAAGGATTATTGATAAATTAAAATTAAATTTCGTTAATAAATAATCACTAAACAATCGAGATGAGAAATTTCCAAGAAATAAGAATAATTGTGCTAACAATAAAACAATTACTAAATCAAGTGATTTTGCTAATATGCCATCGTCTATTATTTTCCTAAAAATAATTGGAATGAGCCAATTAGAAGCAAGTCCTATAAGTAATAATACAAAGGATAAGATGTACCTAAATTTATTTTGTTTTACAAAATTTATAAGGTGGTCAAGTAAATTGTTTCTTTTAGAGGGTGGTAATTTTTCTTTAGAAATTTTGAATTCATCAGTTGTTTGAAAAACTAGACAAACACCTTTTACATTATTTCCTATCCATTCTTTTTCTAAAAGATCTTTTTCAATTACAGTTTTTCCATAGCCTGGGTCAGCTATATAATAATAAAATTCCCCTCTTTTCTCTTTAACCTTATATAATACTACAAAATGGTCTTGTTTCCAAAATAAGATTGCAGGTAGGGGAATCTCAGTTAATTGTGATGAAGTTAGTTTTAATCCGTGGCTATCTAATCCGAGTTTTTTTCCTCCTCCTAGAATATCTTTAACCGAAACACCCATTCTAGTAATATCACATAACTCTTTGATTTTTTTTAGAGATACAGTTTGCCCATAATAATTAGAAACCATTGCTAAACATGCAGGTCCACAATCATTACTCTCAAGCTGATTAACAAATCTAAACTTCATTCAACTCCAATAAAGGCTCAATAATTTCTTTTACTTTTGATACTATAACATCATCTTTAAGTTTTTCATCTCCGTAAAAAATACAGTATTCTTTTTCACCATCCTCGAAGGCATCTAAAGCATGTTGTGAACACCCTCCATTACAAATAGGAAGCAATCTGCAAGTTAAACAAGGCTTGTTTTTAAATTTAATGTCCATTCTTTTTTCCAGATGATTATTCTCCCATACCAAATCACCACCTTCATCAAGGTAACCAACTCTACTCGTAGTTAAAAAATCCCTTGCAGTACATTTGAATAAATCACCATTATAATTAATTGTTACACTATTCCTTTTATCTGCATAACAAGAATCATGAACATTATTAGGTACCATATGTTGAACAGGCATATTTTTTTCTTTAAACTTATCAATGACTTTTTCAACAATAATTAAAATATCATCATTCTTAGAATCTTGCCAAACTCTGTGGAGATCTACTAAAAGAAATTCTTTCTTGATTTCTAAAGAGACATCATCAAATTCATCTGCAATCTTATATGCATCACTAATATTTTCTGAAGTATAATTTATTCTTAACCTAACATGAAATGAATTAATCAAGAGCTTCTTTATATTGTTTACTATTACTTCATATGAACCCTTATTAGCACTAACATATCGCACAGAATCGTGTTTTTCTTTATAGCCATCAAGCGTAATTTGTAATGAAGGTGTAATTTTGTGGGACTTAAAAAATTTGATAAATTCATCATTTATAAGGTAACCATTTGTTGTAAAACCAACTGAATAATCAACTAGGTTTTTAACACACTCTTGCTGTAATTTTTTTATAATAGGAATAACATCTCGTTTAAAATATAATAGGGGTTCACCTCCAAAAAATGCTAAATTAAAGTGATGCATATCCTTCTTTTTTGTAGTTTTTTCAATAAAATAACCAACCCTTTCTATCATATTTGAAGAAAAACTAGATTTTTTAATGTGTGTTTCATAACAATACCAACATTTAAAATTACAGTTCATTGTTGGATTTATTGTCAATAAAAAATTATGAATATTCCCATCTACATTCTTAACTAATTCTTTGACTTTTTCTACCTCATTAATTTTATCTGGAATAATAAATTCTTCTGATTTTAAATACAAATAAAAATCAGGGTGAACATCTTCCAAGCCCTCAACACCTTCAATCATAGCAGACTCCAATAGGTCTTTTAATAAAGTGTCTATAATTATAAATTTTTGAGTAAAAGAATTGTATAAATGATACTTATTATTAAAAGAAACAATTGAATTGAATTGACTATACTTCATAAAATAAAAAATTTATTGTAAACTGCATGCATGCAATTTGATTAAAAATTAAAAAAAGAGGAATTAGTTTAAATTATTTAATAATATAAAAAATATCATTCTTTACCAGGTCCAGGCCCACAACTTGCAATGGTATTGCAACCACTATTTTCAGGTCGACAAGCAGGTATACAATTTATCTTGCAGTTATTTGTATCAATATCAAAGCGAACTTGAGCTTGATTAGAAAAACTTGTTGAGAAACCTCCGACTAAATTATTCTCTTGAGATTCTGAAATCTTTTCAAAATTCTCATAAATTATTGTTTTCTTTTTTTTCATGATTAAGTATTTATCTTTAAATTTAAATTAGATTATATATAGAAATTTTTTAAATTATTATTGTTTATTTCATACAACAACATTGTTATAACCATAATTTCCTTTAACACCACCAACCAGACACACAGATTACCACCGTCACAGTTATTAGAGTCCTCACTAAATGAAATTTGATTTTGATTGGAAAAACTTTTTAAAAAACCACCTATTAAATTATACTCTTGAGATTCTGAAATTTTCTTATATTTCTCAAAAATTGAGGTTATTTATTTTTTATAAAAGACACTATCTATATTAGATTATGTAAAGAGATTTATTTGAGATATAATTGTTTATTACATCCTGCAGTAACATTACATCCAATATTAGTTGGACCACAACCAGATGCGCAATTACCACCGTGGCAGTTGTTTGTCTCTTCACTAAATGAAATTCCATTTTGATTGGAAAAACTTTTAGAAAAACCTCCTACTAAATTTTGTTCTTGGGATTCTGAAATCTTCTCAAAATTCTGAAAAATTAATGTCATTTTATTTTTCATAAAAGGAACTATATATTAGATTATTGTGGGTTATTGCACCCAGCAACATTGTTACAACCATAATTTCCTTTAACACCACAACCAGACACACAATTACCGCCGTTACAGTTGTTTGTTTCTTCATTAAATGAAATTTCATTTTGATTGGAAAAACTTTTTGAGAAACCTCCTACTAGATTATGCTCTTGAGATTCTGAAATTTTTTCGTAATTCTCAAAAATTAATGTTATTTTATTTTTCATTTTAAATCAAAATTTAGATTATATTATACATAGAAACTTGAGATTATTGTTGGTTATTGCATCCCACAACGGTATTACATCCATGATTAACAGGTCCGCAACCTTTCACACAATTACCACCATGACAGTTATTTGTTTCTTCATTAAATGAAATTTCATTTTGATTGGAAAAACTTTTTGAGAAACCTCCTACTAGATTATGCCCTTGAGATTCTGAAATCTTTTCAAAATTCTCGAAAATTAATGTCATTTTATTTTTCATTATTGATCAAAATTTGTATTAGAATATAACATAGAAATTTTTTAAAATAACTATTATTGTTTATCACACCCCACAACTGTATTACACCCACTATTAAAAGGACCACAGCCTTTCACACAATTACCACCATGACAGTTATTTGTCTCCTCACTAAATGAAATTTCATTTTGATTGGAAAAACTTTTTGAGAAACCTCCTACTAGATTATGCTCTTGAGATTCTGAAATCTTTTCAAAATTCTCGAAAATTAGTGTTATTTTATTTTTCATTATTGATAAAAAAATTTAAATAATAGAATTTTTTGAAAGGAATTATTCCTTAGCACCACAACCAGCAACAGTGTTACACTTAACATTTCCACCACAACCTGCCACACAATTACCGCCATCACAATTGTTTGTTTCTTGATCAAATGAAATTTCATTTTGATTAGAAAAACTTTTTGAGAAACCTCCTACTAGACTATTCTCTTGAGATTCTGAAATCTTTTCAAAATTTTCAAAAATTAATGTTATTTTATTTTTCATTATGGATAAAATTTATAGATTATTAAATAATACATAGAAGATTTAGATAATAATTATTACTCAACGCCACATCCTGCAACTGTATTACAATGAATATTTCCCCCACAACCATATGCACAATTACTATCACGACAGTTGTTTGTCTCCACACTAAATGAAATTTCATTTTGATTGGAGTAACTTTTTGAGAAACCTCCTATTAAATTATGTTCTTGAGATCCTGAAATCTTTTCAAAATTCTCGAAAATTAATGTCATTTTATTTTTCATTATTGATCAAAATTTAGATTAAACATAGAAATCTTTATTGTTTAACACCACATCCTGCAACGGTATTGCATTGAATATTTTCATCACCACATCCAGAAAAACAATTACCTCTAATACAGTTGTTTGTCTCCCTACTAAATGAGATTTCATTTTGATTGGAAAAGCTTTTTGAGAAACCTCCTACTAGATTATGCTCTTGAGATTCTGAAATCTTTTCAAAATTCTCGAAAATTAATGTTATTTTATTTTTCATTATAGACCAAAATTTACATTAGATTATGTACATAGAAATTTTTGAATTTATTATTGTTTACCACATCCTGCAACATTATTACATTGACTATTTCTAGAACCACAACCTGACACACAATTACCACCTTGACAATTGTTTGCCTCCTCGCTAAATGAAATTTCATTTTGATTGAAATAACTTTTTGAAAAGCCTCCTACTAAATGATTCCCTTGAGGTTCTGAAATTTTTTCGTAATTCTCAAAAATTATGATTTTTTTATTTTCCATTAAATACAAAATTTATAAGTTTTAAAAATAATATATAGAAATTTTTGAAAGGAACTATTCCTTAGCACCACATCCGGCAACAGTGTTACACTTGACATTTCCACCACAACCTGCTACACAATTACCGCCATTACAATTGTTTGTTTCTTGATCAAATGAAATTTCATTTTGATTAGAAAAACTTTTTGAGAAACCTCCTACTAGACTATTCTCTTGAGATTCTGAAATTTTCTCGTAATTCTCAAAAATCATTATCATCTTTTTTTTCATAAAATATATTTAAATTACATAAATAGTTTGCTTAGTAACGTAACCCTACCTTTGAATAAATCAAAATAAAATTTTATTTTGATTTATTTTTGTGTGACTTTAATTTTAACTTACGATTTCTATTTTATATTAATGTTGTAAAAGTATTTATATATATATAATTCTGTCTATGATAAAACCGTAAAAAAAATATGGAAAATCCGTAATTTTTTAAACCTTGAATATTCCTTAATTTAAAATAATTTGTAGAAATTTGTAGAATTACATTTAACTTAAATAAATGTATTTAAAAAATAATTATGCTCTACTCGCTACTATTGCTGCTCAACACAATTTTTAATAGAAAGTATTTAGTAATTTTAATTACTCTCTTTTCGATAAATATTATGTTTGCTCAAAGAATTATAAAAGGAGATGTTGTGGATTCTGATCAAGATTCATTACCCTATGCAACTGTTAATATTTTAAATCACACTAAAAATAAAATTTTAAAATCTACCACAACAAATGATATGGGGCTATTTGAGATGCTTTTAGATAGCAGCAACACCAATCATGCAAAATATATTTATGCTACTTATTTGAATTATATATCTGATACCATCCAGATATCTAAAAATAATAACTTAACCTTAGTTATTAAAAATAGTAAGGTTATTAACCTTTTAGAAGTAGTCGTTCAAGGAGATAAACCTTCATTAATAAGAAAAGCTGATAGATTTATATATACTCCTAGTAAATCTCTAACTGAAGGAGCATCTACACTTGATATTATTAAAATAGCTCCTTTAATTAATTATGATATTAAAAACGATTTATTCTCTATTATAAACAAGGAGAACACTACTGTAATCATTAATGATAGAAAATCAAATCTGCCAAAAGATATGATTATTTCTATTTTAAGATCTACACCTGCAAAAAACATAAAAAATATTGAAATCATTATGAATCCTGGAAGTGAATATTCAGCAAATACTACAGGAGGAGTAATCAATATTAATCTTAAAAAAAATATAGACGAAGGTTTATTAGGTAATATAGTTTTAACTAGTCAACAATCTGTTTTAAATACCTCTATATTTAATGGGACTATAAATTATAGGAAAGGTAAGATTGGAGTAAGAATATCTCCTTTCATAAATAATAGTTTTAATTATAACTCTTCTAATAATTTGATTGAAACTTCAAATAATAGAATGGAAGAAACGATTGGAGATTATAAAAGAAGATATTTGGTTCTGGGTGGTGGATTTGGAGTGGATTATGATATAAATAGTCGGAGTTTACTTAGTATCAATGGTTTCATCTCAACAGTAGATGGAGATAGTAAGCAAACAAACATAACTTCTTATTTCAAGGATAATATATCTTCTATCGATTCAATATATTCCTCTCCTATTTCTAGTGAAGATAGTTATCTATATAATTTTGGAAATATTTATTATCAACATAATCTTGATACTTTAGGTAAAAAAAAAATAGTATTAAATGTTGATTATAATCAATTTAAAAAGGAGAATACTGATTTAGGTTCTTTTCAAAGAAATTTTCCTACTGACATTAATCCCATTAATACTTATAAAAATATTTTTCCTCAGGAATTTTTTAACATTTCAGGGAGTGTAGATTATTCTTCACAAATTAATAAAAAATCTAAGATTAATTTTGGCGGTCAAATAAGTACTACTAATTTTGATAATGATCTCTCCTATTTTAACCTTAATACTTCAACCTTAGACTATGAATTGGACAAATCACTTTCAAACACTTATAAATATTTAGAAAATTATTTTGCTATTTATGTAAGTAAAACAAAAACTTTTAATGAAAAAATTAATGCAACATTTGGATTAAGAGTTGAAGGAACTAACTATTCAAGTGAAAATAAGACTATTGGGTTTAAAATTGATTCAAGTTATGTAAACATCTTTCCAAATATTTCTTTAGCTTATACTATTAAAAAAAATAATACTATTTCTATAGCCCTAGCAAAAAGAATTAAAAGACCATCAATAGAATTATTACTCCCTGGCAGAACTTATTATAACCCAAACTACTTTAATGAAAACAACCCCTTTCTACAGCCTATTATTACTTATAATATTGATATAATGTATGCTTTGAAAAATAAATATTACTTTTCATCAGGATATAGCTTTTTGGACAACCAGTATAGTGAATTTATAGTGCCTGTTCTCGAAAATGGAGAAATAAAACAAAAAAGGACCTATATAAATTACGGGGATTCTAGAAAAGCTTATTTCCAATTATATACCAAACAAAGATGGTTTAACAATTTTTGGGAAATGAGTTTTTCGACTAGTCTAAATATTTACAAATACAATGACAAATCTGAAAATCTTTTGGATAATAGTAGATTTAATAGTTTTAATTATAATATCTCAATGAACAATGTTTTTTATATTTCTAAAGAAAAAAAAATGTTAGCTTTTGCAGTTCTAAAATACAATAGCCCATTCGAAGATATTTCTACCAAAAGAGAAAATGCCTTATTTAAAAGTGATATAGGTTTTAGAAAAACATGGGAGAAAATTAACCTCACGATTTATCTAAGTGACATTTTTAATACTTATGGAAGTTCTACTACTACATACCACAGTAATCAGGCACAATTATCTAATCAACTTATAAAGAAAGATTATACAAGGTCAATTTCATTGAGTTTAAGATACAGTTTTGGTAATACCAAATTGAAAACTTTAAAAAATAAAAAAAGTGCTAATCAGGATTTGAAGAAAAGAATAAACTAATTTTTAATTATTAGTTATATTACAATAATAAAGGGTATTGTTTCCAGTATTATAATTATATAACCTCATATTATAAACCCTGTAAAAAATAAACTTCAATAAATTGAACGGTTTTTTTGTTGTCCCTTAAGGACTTAATATAACAAAACCTCAGTTGCTTCATCTAAAACAGAATTACTGAAATTTTTAAGATATGCCTGAGTAATTGCTAGATTTTGGTGCCCCAACGATTCACTAATAATATCTGTAGATATTCCTTTTTGCTTTAAGCAAGTTGCAAAACTATGCCTAGCAACATAAGTAGTAATGGGTTTGTTAATATTCGCTAATCTTCCAATCTCTTTTAAAGCGTAGTTAAATTGTTTTAATACTTTATTTTTCCTGTTTTCAATTTGTGAGGGTGTAAGGCTCTCTTTTAATAAAACTGGAAAAATATAATTTGTATCTGATGGATATTCTTTATAAAAAACTAAAATTTCTTGAACAGGTTCAATAATTTTTATTTGAAAATTACCCTTAGTTTTTGAACGCTTATAATATATTCTACCATCAATAATATTTCCCCATCTTAAGTTTATCATGTCTGCAAAATTCATCCCTCTAGTATAGAAACTAAATAAAAAGTAGTTTTTGAAATGTATTAAATGTGGATGCTTATCCAAATCTAAAACTACAATTCTGTTTACCTCTTTTAATGTTAAGGCTTTCTTAACAGCTCTACTTTTTAGTTTTGAAACTTTATAGACTTTAAAAGGGTATATATTTTCATTTATTATGTTTCGCTTAATAGCAAAATTAAATAAGGCTCTTATCCCTCTCATACGCACACCTATACCTCCATCAGTTCCTCCTCTTGAACGTAAATAATTTTCATATTTTTCTAAATAGGTATAATTTATTTCTTTAAACGTCAAATGTCTATTCCGTTGAAATCTCATTATTGAATTTAAGGTATCATAATATACTCTGGCATTACCCATTCTACCAGACGTTTTCATTTCTGAAATAATTTCTTCACCAAACATGAAAATATTTTGATTGATAGGATTTGCATTAATCCTAAACTTTTGTTCAAAATCTTCTAATGTATAATATTCATTTTCAATTTCAAGGTCAGTTATGATTTTATATGCTCTATTCTTGATTATATTTAACAATCTATTGTTTTGAATATAGTTACTATTCTTCTTATTAAATTCCCCAACCTTTGAATTCCATTCAATCTCTAATGCATTATATGGTGTCTTAAAATACTTAGACCTTCTATTTTTTGTAACGCGTAATGTTATTGGATATTTATCATTAGCCAATTTGGTTTTTCTTAAAACTGCCCTTATTGAAGTCATCTCTATTTTTTATCAGTACAACATTTGTACAACAAATTAGGGTATAAAGGTAAAAGAAATGACGCTAAAAGAAAATTTAAAAATGTTAAAATATTGATAATCAGATAAATATATTTAAAAGATAATAAATGAAAATGAAATCTTAATTTCTGTTAATCAGAGGGTCCTTGGTTCGAGTCCAAGAGGGGGAGCTTAATAAAGAAAGGCTTTAAGAGTATTTATACTTTTAAGGTTTTTTTTCATTTGCACTCAATTTGCACGCACGAAGTTAAAATCATAGCATTTGCTGCTATTTGTTGCAAGATAATATTTCTATTTAACTATATCAAATGAAGATATTTAGTTCTTTTTCTTTTAGAAAGTGACAGTATTTTTTCTTGGAAGAAATATTAATGAAAAATATATTATTTATGATAAAATAATACATACTTAAATATTTTATATTAGTTTAGTACTAATACTATTTGAAGAAACATGCTGTGTAAATGTCGGGAAGATTTTAAGGAATTCTAATTCCTCTTTTTAAAAGCGCTTAAATCAATAAGTGGTAGTGGAAAGTCATTTAATTTTGTGTTTGACAAATTTACTGAAAGCATACCTCTAATTCCACCAATACAAATATTTAAAAGCTTTCTAATAAAGTCATCTGCGGGAGAAAACTCTCCTTTTTCATTCAAAAGTTTGTCAAAATCAATCACTTTAAATACAGTGGAGCTTTTAATTCCAAAAATTTCTTCTTTCTTTTTTGAATTTTCAGTTTTATAATAACAATCACTTTCCAAATCAATCTTCACAACCTGTTCTTCAATGTTATGTCCTATTTTCATAATAAGTCCAAACTCAACATCATCCTTTGTTAAATTACCCCTATCCTCCAAATCATGTATGTAAAAACCATAAGGCTGGGTACTTATAATTTCAACTCTGATTTTTTCGAGTTTCTTTTTTTTTCTCGTAGTTTTAGACATCAGTAATTAATCTACAAATTCAGGTCTTTCAGTACGCAATTTACTAGCCATTACGGGTTCAATTTTGATATTATCTCTTTCTGATTTATTCTCTTCGTCATAAATTTCAAAACTCCAGCAGTCGGAAGGATTTTTTAAACAAGTCCCAACTTTTACGGGTCTATATTTGGATTCTGTATAAGTGTAGATAATTTTTACATTAATCTCATCCAATTTTAGTATCTGCTCTTTTAATTTCTTAATTATTTCTTCTTTTTCAAGAAGCAACTCTTCGTAAAACTTAATCTTACTCGATTTAGAAACTATTAAATCAGTTTCTAACGCATTACCAATTTTACGAACTGTCTTAAAAGTAAAGTTATGTAATCCCGTTAACCATTTGCTTATTTCAGATTCTGATTTCCCCATTAATCTTGCTAAATCTGCTGGAGCCATACCTTTTAGTTTTAAAACGGCATAAATCTCATTAGCAATATCAATCGATCCAAAAACATCATTTTGAATTTCCTTAGGAATTTCTTCCAATATTTTCAAATAAGCTTTTGAAGCCATATTATTTTTTTTGATAAGTTATCCTAAAATTATTTTTAATTTTAATATCTTTTCCTTTCAAGCTCCATTCCCTCCGTTTTTTGGAAAAATGAAGTTGTGATGAAATAGATTGTGCAAACATTAATTTTTCAAAGCAAGTGGGACTATCTCTTACAGCATCGCTTTCTTTAATTCCTCCACTTACTAATATTACAACATCCAAACTAAGAACAATACAATATAACCTTATACTTAAATTTTTTCTATCTATAGTAAAATCAATTTTTCTTATTTCTTTGGTCGGTGGCGGTAGCGCTGAAGCATTATCTTCAGGTCTAAAATATTGATCATGAGCCCCAAATTTTTCACCAATACGGGCAATCCAAAGTTTTAAAAAATTAATACAACTCAGATATTCTCCTTTATATTCATCTATAAATTTTTGATATTCTGATTTCTCTTCATCAATAAATTTTAACGTATAATATCTCACTTTCGTAAAATCTAAACTTTCATCTTCTATGACTTCTATTTCAAACTTCACTTATAAGTTAACTATGTAAAGTTAAATTTATTTTGTTAATAACCAAATTCATATAACGAATATAATGACTTTTGCCAATAAAATTAACCATAAATTAACTTTATCCATTGAAATATATAAAATTTTGAATTGTAGCGCGATTCGGGCTCAACTCATTAGTGCTTATATACTAATTAATTCATCTGTTTTGTATCCACCATACTAAATTTTAAATGATCTACTAAAAGTGCTAACTTTTATAGGCAAATAGTGACAACTATTTGTATGAAAAATTGTTCGCTTTGCGAACGAGTTTTGAATAGCTAGAAGGTTACACCTTACTTGACGCAATTACACCAAATCATCTATCAAAAGATACTTCCCTCAACAATATAACCCTTTCACTCATTCTTACTTTTATATACTAGTCAATTTATCTAGATTTGAACAAAGATTCAACCTATGCCATTCAAAGAACATTATTTATTCTCGTTTCTAGTTTTTTTTTTATTTGTTTAGGAACTTCAGCTCAAAGAGGTGTGGTTTCTGGTGTTTTAGAGGATGAATCCGGACCACTACCCGGGACTACCGTTATTGTTAAAGGAACAACTAACGGTACTGAAACTGATTTCGATGGCAACTATAGCATTGAATGTCAAGTGGGGGATATTTTGCAATTTACTTTTATAGGAATGGTAACAAGAGAAATTAAAGTTACTAGAGATCTATTTGGAGATCAAATCCTAAAATCCATAATACGAGAAGAATCTGTACAGAAAATCATTAGCAACGACTATTATGAAGCGCTTAAAACTGTTATAGATTCTTTAGCGTTCACTCCTGAAATATCAGAAAACGGATTAACATATAATAAAAAGAAAGGCTATTTTGATTCTAACAGGATTAAGAATATTAAGGAATCACAAGACAAGATTAAGGTAACGTACTTTAGTCCTGATATTCTTTATCAAGTTAATTCTAATAGTAATATCAGCCTTCAATTTGTAGACAAAAACAAGTTGCCAAAATTGCAAAATACCTTTGCCCAGGGGAGACCTTTTAATGGAATAAATCAATGGTTTGGTGCTGAAACGAATGAGATATTCTCATTCGGTCCAAGAGTTAATACATTAACATTTGACGGTTCTAATTATATCTACGATACAAATGGACGCTTAATAAACGGAACTAGTCAAAATCAAATATTACCATATAATAATGAAATATTTCAATCTGGCTCAGTACTATCTAATAATTTGAATCTAGCAGTTTCTAATAATATTCATTCTGTTGATGTAAATGTGAGAAAAAAAACTCAAGAGGACTTATTTGACTTTGAGAGAAATAGTTTGACACAATTTGATTTTAACTATGATTTTAAGAATAAAATCAGCGCCTTTTTTAAATCAAACACTGAAACTAATAATCAGCCTAATATTAATGGTTTCTTAAACAATCTTATCCTTTCATCCTTCATTACACCCACTTCTTTTGAAAACAGTCAAGGTTATCTTCTAAGTAATAATATGCAACGCAGTTTTAGTCCAAATCAATTTAACAACCCTTTGTGGTTATTTGAATTAAATCAAAACAGGAGTAAATCAACGTCGACTATTATTGGAGCTAAAAGTAATATTCAACTAAATGATAATTTGAAGCTAAACTCAATTTTGAGTTTTAACAGAGAGAAAGATCAGCTCAATTTCGCTTTACCTATCAACACCATTGGTTTTGAAGATGGTTATAGAAGTAAGAAAAACTTCACTGAAAATACTTTTCATGCCTATGTAGGATTAGATTACCATTTTAATATTGAAGATTTCTCTCAAATAGAAATTAAGTCATCACTGAAATATAAAAACTTAACACTCAATTATAATTTATTAGAGCAAAATGATTTCTCAGATCTAAACTTTATTAACCCGACAAATGAAACAACAATTAGGCGTCAATTAGAAAATAATACGTTCCGTATGGCAAATGAAATAATGTTCGATCTAGATGTTGAGTTCGATGCAGATATAACTTTAATAAACAATTCTGTTACTTCAACTTTTCAGGGTAATGAACTTCTTTTACCATCGGCTCAATTGTATGTTGAGTTCCAAGAGTTATTAGGCTATCCTGAATGGATGGATACATTCTCAATTGCTACAGGAATTGCAAAAGAGGCTAAGGAAACCCCTTTATTTTATAGTAACTTAAGCCATAATAGCCTCGTTATTTCTCCACAAGAATCTCAATCATTAGTAGCAAATAACGATTTATTCAACTCTAAAGCTCTAGCATTTGAAACAGCAACCAACTTCGACATAGAAACTAATCTTCGGCTATTTAATAACGTAGTTAATATTGGAATAAATTATTATCATTCAAAAACCAACAATGGTATTTTTCCCGTCTTAACAAATGGAATATTTGAACTCCAAAATATTGCATCTATTAAGAATGAAGGATTAGAAGCAAGTTTGGAATTTAATATTGGTCGAGATTGGGATAACTTCCACTATCAACCCACTTTTCTTTTTTCAAAAAGCAGGGGAAAAGTTTTAGAACTCTCAGGTAATAAAATTTCAATTCCTATTGCGGGATTTAGTACTATATCAAATAACTTAATAGTTGGGCAGCAGACAGGAACGATTGTAGGCTCTGCATATTTAAGAGATAATAACGGTTCTATAGTTATAGATAACGATGGTTATCCAATAGTTGATTCTGAAAAGAAAATTATAGGTAATACAACTCCCGATTTCAACTTAAGCATGGATAACAATTTTAATATCGGAAAATTCAGATTTAACTTTTTAATTGACTATCAAAAAGGGGGTGATGTTTGGAACGGAACTAAAAATGTTCTGAATTATACAGGAAGATCTCAAGAATCAGCCAATTTAAGAGGTATTACAAATTTTGTTTTTGATGGCGTAAATCAGTTGGGAAATACAAATACTACAGCTGTTGATTTTGCAAGTTCAAATCAAGATGTTTCACTTAATAGATGGGTACGATACGGTTTCAATGGAGTTGATGAGGAAGCTATAGTTGAAGGGACTTTTATCAATTTAAAATCAATAAGCATCTCGTACGATTTTGCTAATAGAAATGAAGATGAATTTTTCAGAAAATTAGAATTAAGTTTCTATGCCTATAATCTATTATCGTACACAAAGGAAAATGGAATTTCTCCTTATTCTTCATTATTTGACCATTCTTCAGGTAAGGGGCTAGACTACTTTAATATGCCATTAGTAAAAGAAATTGGATTTAAGATTAATATAAAAATATAAGGTTATGTATACTAGAAAAATCATACTATTCATTTTAATCTCATTCTTATTTTCATTCAATAGTTTTGAATCTAATAAGAGTAGTCTAATTGAAAAAATATATACTCAAACTGACAAGCCTTTATACTTTCCTGGTGAAACAATTTGGTTTAAATCGTATATCACCAATGCAGAAAATAAAATCTCAACAATTAGTGAGGTATTATATGCTGAATTAATATCGCCCAAAGGAACAGTAGCTAGTGATATTAAACTTTCCATTAATCAGGGTTATGCATATGGAGATTTTCAAATTGCCGATGATTGGGTTGGTGGAATATACAAAGTAAGGATGTATACTAATTGGATGAAAAATTTTGGTGAAGAATCTTATTTTGAGAAGGAAATAATTATACAAAAGGTAATAAGTCCAAATTTATTGATGACCCTTGAATTTGACAAGAAAACTTATGGAAAAGGTTCTGAAGTTGTTGCTCATTTTGAAGCTAAGAACCTCAAAAATATTCCTATAGCTAATCAAGAAATTAAATTTGAAGTCAAAGTCAATGGTTCAGCATATTTCTCAGAAATAACAAATACGGATGCCAAAGGGAAGAAAGATATTCTATTTAACCTTCCTGATACTCTAAAAACAACAGATGTTATACTAAATGTTCTCGTTCCTCATAAGAGCTCAAGAGAATCAATTTCTAGGAGTGTTCCGGTGATATTAAATAATATTGATTTGCAATTTTTCCCTGAAAGTGGAAATGCCATAATTGGAGTCGAAAATGAAATCGCATTTAAAGCCAACAACGAATTTGGTAAACCTGCTGATATAAGTGGAGAAATTGTAGATGTAAACGGACAATTAATTACAAAATTTCAGAGTTATCACGACGGAATGGGTAGTTTTTTATTGACTCCAAAAACAAGAAATTATTACGCCAAAATTACTGAACCTTTTAAATCAGATTCTTTGATTCCATTACCAAAAATGCAAGGCTTTGGTACAAAATTTAATGTTAAAGAAGAAAAAAATACTTATCTCATAAACATTTTCTCTTCTAAAAACAGACATCTGAAACTTTCTATTTCTAACTCTTACCAAAACTTAATTAAAATGACGGCTTTAATATTAAATAAAAGAGGAACCGTTACAATTAATAGAAGTGATTTACCATCTGGTATTAATAAAATTTCATTAATTGGGTTTAATGATGAAATATTAGCCGAAAGATTATTATTTGTTAATAAATCGAATCAATTAAACATTGATATTTCACTAGATAAAGAACTCTATAAAACCCGCGAAAAAGTCAAGGTAAAAATTAAAACTACTGACAAATTTAATACCCCTATTCCATCAAATTTATCTGTCAGTATTGCTGACAATAAATTAGTGTCCTTTGCAGACGATAAACAAGATAATATATATTCTTATCTATTAATGTCTTCTGAATTAAAAGGAAAGATTTACAAGCCATCATTTTACTTTGATTCAAATGAAGACAAGGCAAAAGTGGCTTTAGATTATGTAATGTTAACTCACGGTTGGAGAAGTTATATCAATAATAATCATGTAACTCTTGCTAATGCTATTTATCAACCTGACTCGAAGGCTACTCAATATGGCAAAGTGGTGGATAAAAATTATAAAGCGGTAAAAGCTCATTTACTATTGTTCGATCAGTACTCCGATAAAGTATTGAAATTTGATACGAATGCCAAAGGAGAATTTTCATTTACGATAGATCAAAATAGTAATTTGGTATTACTCGCCTATACTGATAATGGTGAAAATTTAAAAATAATTAAGGAAAGATTTGTTCAGAGCTCAATTCAAAAAAGCAAATATGAAGTAAATAACCAAAAGAATTCTATTGAATTTAAACAACTAAAAATAAAAAAGCCTCTTAATAAAAAGGTTAAAGAAAAAGTGCTATCAGCAGATAAATTAGGTATAAAATTGAGTGGTGATAACGCACTTGACGAAGTTGTAATAGTTGGATATAGTGTTCGGAAAAAAAGATCCTTGTCAGGCGCGGTTGCAACGGTTGTTGAAGATAGCAATATTTCAACATTAAACATTGATAATGTTGGACAACTACTGCAAGGAAGGGTAGCTGGTGTGACTATTACTAATAGTTCGGGCTTATATGGTAGCAGATCTAATATAGCAATAAGAGGTTCAAATTCAATAACAGGCAATTCGCAACCATTAATCATTATTGACGGTATTCCCTTTGAGCAAAACAGTAAAACTGGAGGAGCTTTGTATAATTTAGAATCATCTAATATTGAAAATGTTCATGTTTTAAAAGGTGCTGCTGCTTCGTCTTTGTATGGCTCAAATGGTATTAACGGGGTAATCATCATTACAACAAAAAATCGAAACTTCAATCGACTATATGGCAGTAAGTCTTTAAACAACAAAAAGTTTCGTAATTATACTGCACAAACATTTTATAATAACAGCTCTTTAAAAACTTATAATAGTAAACAATTTTATGCTCCAATTTATGAAAGCGAAGAATTGCTAGAGGATAGAAATGACTTTAGACAGACTATATATTGGAATCCTGTTATTCAAACTGATAAAAATGGAGAGGCATCTTTTGAATATTATAATTCCGATGCCATAACCTCATTTATTATAACTACCGAAGGAATCGGATATAATGGATTAATTGGTAGAAATGAAACAAAGTATGCCACAAAAAAGTTATTGAATATTGATTTTAAAACACCTAATTATATGGCACTTAACGATACCATTCAATTACCTATTGTTGTCACAAACGAATCTAATGAAATAGTTAAAGCACAATTAAAAATTGAACTTCCAAAAGAATTAAAACTATTAAAAAATATCGAAAATGATGAATTAAGTCTTGATCCCAATTCTAATGTCACCAGAACGATTACCATAGTCCCGATAAAAAAGACTGAAAATACAGTTATAAAGGTTAGCGCAAATAGTACCAACTATAAGGATAACATCCATAGAGAAGCTACAGTCATTAGCCCTTACTTTCCCACTCAGGCATCAATTTCTGGCTATAAAAACGACTCATATCAGTTTGATATAAACAATGTGGTTGATGGAAGTTTGAAAGCTGAATTTTCAATTTATACTGACATTGTGGGAAATGTGATGGATGGAATTGAATCACTCATAAGACAACCCTACGGCTGTTTTGAACAGGTTTCCTCTAGCACATATCCAAATATTTTAATAATGAAATATCTCAAAGAAACTGGGAAAAACAATCCTGGAATTGAGAAAAAAGCAATGGACTTTATTAAAAAGGGTTATAAAAAATTAGCCGCTTATGAAACTTCAAAAAATGGTTTTGAATGGTATGGGCATACCCCACCTCATGAGGTGTTGTCTGCTTACGGGCTTATGGAATTTACAGAAATGAAAGAAATATATGACGGAGTGAGTGAACCTATGATTCAAAGGACAATTAGGTATTTGATGAGTAGAAAAAATGGAAAAGGAGGCTTTAATCAAAATAGAGGAAAATATGGTTTTTCTGCTGGCCCCGAAAATGTAAATAATGCCTATATCGTTTATGCAATAAGTGAATCTGGTGTAAATGTAAATATTGAAAATGAATACAATTTTACCTATAAGGAAGCTCTTGAAAGCAATGATTCTTACAGAATGGCACTAATGGCATGTGCAAGTATGAACTTAAACAAAATAGAGAATGCTAGTGTTTTAATGAATAAAATTAAAGAGAACATTAACACATATGGCTTTCAAAAATTACCAGTTGAAAACACAATTACACGCTCATATGGTGACGCTAAGGAAATTGAAACTGCTGCTTTTAACATCCTAGCTTTATTGAAAGAAGGTGAATCAGAATATATGGTAGGCCAAGGGGTAGAATATATTATATCGAAAAGAAAATCCGGACGATTTGGTTCAACCCAGTCTACATCAATGGCCCTAAAAGCACTGATAGAATATACAAAAACTCAAAAACAAAAGATTCTAAATCAAGATAGTGCTGTTGAGATTCAAATAAATGGTAAAAAAATAAAAACCGCATTGAAAATAAATGACGAGGGCAAGATAGTTATTGAAAATATAGAAAGATATATTAAAGCTGGGAAACAAAATATAAGAGTGAATTTTTCTAACCCGGAAGTTACCTTTCCGTATCTATTAAATGTAGAATGGGATAGTACTATACCAAATTCTTCCTCTGAATGCAAATTGGAATTAAAGACAGAAATTTCTAATTCAATTCATAGCGTTGGTCAAAACCTTAGAATGAATATAATTGTAAAAAATAAAACAAATAAACCTTTGCCGATGGCCACGGCCATTATTGGTATTCCTTCAGGAACTTCCGCTCAATCATGGCAGTTAAAAGAGATCTTAGAAAAGAATAAAGCCGATTACTTTGAAATTTTTGACAATTACTTAGTGTTCTATTGGAAAGAGTTTGATAAGTCTGAAATAAAGGAAATTCAACTTGATTTGAAAGCTGAGATTTTAGGAAGTTATAAAGCACCGGCTAGTACCGTTTATCTCTACTACGCCGATGATTATAAGCATTGGATAGAAGGATCAAAAGTAATTATCAGGTAATATTTCAGCTCATATAAGTATAACTAATAAATAGATCTTTTATTTTTCACCTATTTTCCATTCTCGGTTGAAAAAATAGTTTGTCTAAGGTGTTATTTTTTATCCACATAAATCATAAATACGCGCTTTGAATTCTGCTAATTGGTCGAAATGTTATTTTTTGGTTTCAATTCATATATTTTGTGCCCTTATTAAATTTTAAACCCTCTATTAAAAGTGCTAACTTTTATAAGGCAAATAGTACTACTATTTGTATGAAAAAATGTTCGCTTTGCGAACGAGTTTTGAATAGCAAGAGGGTAACACGCTCCGCGATGTTACTTATTGTTTATTTATCTGATAAACAGCTAAATAGATGCTATTTTGAAATTAGTCATTTATGCAAATTTACCCAAAAATGAAAATATCATCAGTAAAATCAAGGATTCATTGTAACAATATCATAAAATATGGATGATTTTAATACAATTCGGTTAAAGAAAAAGTCTATAGAAAAATTTAAGGAATATTCAAAAAAAGTAAGCCCTAATTATTCTGAAACGTTGGATTATATGATTGCTTTTTTTGAAGATAATTATTTGTCTCCATACGATACTTTAAATAGCCCAATGTGGTCATTTAATAAAATAATAAATAAACGAATGGATGCTGTTGCCGCTATTTTAAGGAATATAGAAAAAACTCAGCTAATACCGACTAGAGAAATATTAGAATCTTTATTTGAAGAAGTAGAAGAAAAAGAACCTTTATATATTGAACGGACTCAAGAAGAAATAGAAGCTTCAAAAACGGAAACTGAAAAATTAATAGATTATTATTCTGAAGAATCCGATAAAAATAGAAAAGAGTTATATGAGGTAAAAGAAGAACTTAGTTTCCTATTCAATAAGCTATCTCATATCAAAAATGCGTTTGGGAAAAGTTATTACCGCTTAGATATTTCAAAAGAAAAAATAGAAGAAATAAAATCAAGATTTATATAATACTTTTTTATCCAATCTCTTTTATTGAGATTGGTTCATTTTTAAACAAGTGGATTCTCAGCCGCGTGTATTCTCATCCTTTCCCAGCCTCTAAATCCACAAGTTTAAAAACGTTTGTTTTGTTTGCTTTTGTTTTTATCTATTTTAAATATTGTATTTCTATTTTATTAATTATTTTTGACACTAGAATAATATTGCTTATCATTAGTGTCCGATAAGAGTATAATTATTTCTAAAAACACACTTCCAAGTCAATAAAACCGTTTAAAATTATATTTTTCTTAGGTAGCATGGTGTCTAGCTAAAAAGTTTGAGTTGTATATCTGGTGGTTTTGATGATAACTCCCACCATTCTTTTTCTGGGTTTTCAAGGAACTTGAACAGATTTATATAAGTCAGTAAATGAAAACGCATCACACCAATCATATTTGAATAGGCCCAATTTCGTTTGATTTTTCGTTGTATTACAAGCATTATTAATTGTACTATCAATGCTGACCATATTTGTATTTCTATTGCGTTTTGATTATCTCCTAAGAAGTATTTTAAAGGAAAGTTTTGTTTTAACCTTTTAAACATAGTCTCTATCTGCCATCTATGTTTGTAAATATCAGCTACTTTATCAGGACTTATTTCTAAATTGTTGGTAATAAAATCATATACTTTGTTTTTTTCTGTATCCCAATAGGCAACACGTCTTATTTCAATAGACTTAGTGCCTTTTTTCTACTATAATTAGCT
>DEIV01000001.1 GCA_002352665.1 Flavobacteriaceae bacterium UBA2765 | reverse complement strand
TGATGGAGCTACAGGGGCGACAGGACCACAAGGTGACCCGGCAACAGATGATCAAAACATAGAAAATTTAGGCCTAGTAGGCTCAATCTTAACAGTAGGTATTGAAAATGGTACTAGCCAATCAGTAGACATTTCAGGAGCAGGACATACGGGCACCACAGGTTCACTATTTTTTGCCGGAGCTACAGGTACTCCTACTGAAGATAATTCAAATCTATTTTGGGATGATACAAATAATAGACTAGGAATTGGAACTTCAACACCAACAAATAATTTACATATAGACGGCAACCGACAAATGCTTCTAGGTACAAGTGGATATGGTAGTGCAGGAGGAAAATTACGTGTGACTATTCAAGATGGAGACACTAATATTCAGGGAGTAAAAGTTTTTATTGGAAAAACAACAGGTACAAATTATGCTGTTAACGGAACTGCTGCAGGAACAGGAGCAACATCTAATATAGGGTTATATGGTTATGCAGAAGGTGCAACCAACAATTATGGTCTATGGGTAAATTCTGGATATGGAATTTTTGATGATCGCGTTGGTATTGGAACTTTTAGTCCTAATGAAGAATTAGAAGTAAATGGAAGTATCCGCATGACAGATGGCAACGAAGGAGCCGGGAAAATAATGGTAAGTGATGCTAATGGTACAGGTTCTTGGGCTGATCCTAGCACAATTTCAAGTCCGATTAAAGCTATGGGTAAAGTAGCCGCTAACGGTACTGCTATTAAAATTAGTGGAGCGACTGTAACAAGGATTAATACAGGGGATTATCAAATTACATTTACTACGGCAATGCCTGATGCAAATTATATCATTCAATTATCTCAACCTGATAGAAATGGTGCTGGTAATGATGACCCAGGTATAACTTATTATAACCAAACAACTACAGGATTTAGAGTAAATATCGGTGATAATGATGATGGTAGTGGAGATAGAGATGATTATAACTCTGAATTTATGTTTTCAATTTTAGACTTTTAAAAAAACCCAATGAAAAATCTATTATTATTGACAAGTATATTGTTATTCCAGTTTATAAATGGTCAAATTGATCCTAATGGAGTGCTAATATTAAACCAAGGCACTACTGCTGAAATTAATGCAATTACTCCTGACCAAGGAGCTTTAGCTTATAATACTGATGATAACAAAGTTTATGTATTTAATGGCACAATATGGACATTACCTTCTGGTAATGATGTAAATTGGATCAAAAATGGCAATGATCAATATTCTGCTGTACCTGGTAATGTTGGAATCGGTATTACAAATCCGAATGAAAAATTAGAGGTAATTGGGAATGCGATTATAGGTAGTACCAATATTGATGCAACTCTGAATGGTCAAGGTGCTTTTCAAGCAGCTAGTAACTTAAATAATGCCGGTTTTGTTGCCACACCATGGGTATATGCTAGGGCTATTGAAGGTGATCAACGTGGAGGTGGAGCTACGCTTATAACCTTAGGAGGAGAAAATGGTTTTACAAATAATGATGAAATTGGATTTATAACAAATGGAGTCCAAAGGATGCATGTAGCTTCAGGAGGGAATATAGGTATTGGTACTATAACTCCAAGTGAAAAATTAGATGTTAATGGAATAATCCAAATGGGAAATACTGGTGCTACAAATGGTGTTGTCCAAATGGTAGGAAAATATAGTGGTATAAACCATCTCAACACCTATGGTGGTGAAAGAAGTACTGGTGCCACAGTTATTGGTTATGCTGTACAACCTAAATCAGGTGCAGTTGGATATGTTTCTTCAGCACAAAATGTTGCTTTACCCAGAGGACTACTCAGAAATAGTGGCGATTTACAATTTTTAACTGCCCCTTCAGCACAAGTAAATGTTGGTACCGACATAGCATTGATACCTAGGTTTACTGTAAAAAATGGAGGTAATGTTGGTATAGGTACGAGTAATCCTAGCTATAAACTTTCAATTGCCACAGAAACAAATGGGGCAGTATGGCAACAATTTTCAAATTCTGATACCGGAGCAACAAGTAATGATGGATTCTATTTAGGAATTGGATCTAGTGAAGATGCTTTTGTATGGAATGCGGAAAATACAGCCTTAAGATTTTACACAAATAATACTGAAAAAATGCGTATATCTAATGCTGGAAATGTAGGTATTGGCACTACTAATCCTAATGAAAAATTAGAAGTAAACGGTAGTATCCGAATTACGGATGGATCAGAAGGAACAGGAAAAATACTCGTTAGTGATGCTAACGGAACAGGTACTTGGACTGATCCTTCAAGTGTTTCAGATAGTGATTGGACCGTTTCAGGCAATAATCAATATTCTGCAGTTTCGGGTAATGTTGGTATTGGTACTTCTTCTCCTGCCTATCGTTTAGATGTAAGAGAAGAGTCAACTGCTGCAGGTATTAGTACTCAAGAAGCAATTAGTGTTTCAAGTACAGTTGCAGCAAATGCTTCTAGTAATTTTGGTATTTATGCCAATACAATTCCTACAGCAACGGGTACCGTATCTAATAATTATAGTGTTTTTGGAGACGTAAATATGCCTGCTGGTGGTACAGCAACTAACACTTATGGAACTTTTGGCCGCTCATTAATTTCGGGGACAGTAAGTAGTACTGCTTATGGTGTTTTTGGATCAAGTGACATTCTAAGTGGTGGTTCAGCTGTTACTATTGAAGGTGGTCGTTTTGCCGCAAGAGTACGTTCTGGTGCCACATCTAGTAATGCTTTTGGCGTATACACTTCAGCACAACATGACGGTATTCTTAGTTCTACCAACTATGGTACCTACTCTACTGCACAACCATTGTCTGGAGGTTCAGTAAACCAAAACTTTGGTACTTACAGTAATGCTTCTATTCCAGCCGGAGGAACAGTAAATACTAATAATTATGCTACACTTAATAATGCAGATATTTTTGGTACAGTTTCAAATTCCAATTTTGCCACCTATAGTATTGCACGTTTAAGAAATGGAGCTACCTTAGGTGCGTCAAATTACGGTGTCTATTCTCATACAGGCCATATTAATGGTACAGTAACTGGTTCTAATTTTGGAGTATATTCTTATTCTCCAGGTGATGCTACTTCTTCTGTAGGCACTAATTATGCTGGTTATTTTAACGCAGACCAGAGAGGTAATGTAATTGGTAATAACTTTGGTGTCTATGCTCTTTCACGAACCAGAAATGGAGGTTCTATTGGAGGTAGCAATTATGTGGGTTATTTTCACGGTGCAGCGGATAATGCAGGCGGAGGAGGATTTGGGACTATTGCCGGTAGTAATTTTGGACTAAGGGTAGTAATGAATTCTAAAGGAGTTTCTGGTGGTACATACGGTATATATCAAACTGGTGATAATCAAACTGAAAATTACTTTCAAAATACAGTTGGCATCAATACAACTAGTGGTGCTGGCGTTTTAAATGTTAACGGTGTTGCTGCTAAAACAGGTGGTGGTACATGGACGGTATTATCAGATGCTCGCTCTAAAGAAAATATAACGAATTATAATAAAGGTTTAAGCGAACTGCTACAATTAAGACCAGTGAGTTTTAACTATAAAAAATCGTTCGGATTTGGTTCTGAAACTCATATCGGTTTTATTGCTCAAGAAGTAGAAATGGTAGTACCAACAATGGTTACTGAAGCTGATATGCATGGAATCAAAGATTTTAAGCAGGTTGATGCTAATGAAGTAACATTTATGTTAATCAATGCTGTTAAAGAACTGAAAAGTGAGAATAAAACATTGAAAACCGAGAATAATTCAATGAAAGAACGTTTGGAAGTATTAGAACAAGCTATTTTGAAATTACAAAAAAATTAAAGTAATGTTTAAAAAGAAAAGTCTATTTAGTATTATCGTTTTTTGTGGTATTCAGGCAACAATGGCTCAAACTGCATTTCATAATTTTGGAGATATTCAGATACATGATCAAGGACAAATAGGGTTTCATACTGATCTAATTAATGATGGTACTTTTGATACCAATTTAGGATTAGCCGGTTTTTATGGAGATCAGCAATTAAATGTATCGGGTTTGGAAATTGCTGAATTCTATAATGCAGAAATTGATGTTCCCAATGGTTTAAATTTACAAACTTCTTTAGGCGTTTATAATAACGTCGACTTTATTAGTGGTAAAGTTTTTACTCCTAGAAACAACATTGACATATCACTAGAATTTCTACAAGCAAGTTATTCAGGTGAGACTGATAGTGAACATGTAGATGGCTATGCCGGGTTGTTTGGAAATATAGAGTTTACATTTCCTTTAGGAGACGCAAACAAATTAAGACCCTTATCAATATCAAAACCAAATGCTATAACATCATTTAAAAGTGCTTATTTTTTTGAAGACCCAAATAGCCCTACAACATTTGCATCAGTTTTTGATACCAATAGTTTTGTACCTATTCTTTCTAAAGTGAATGATAAAGAGTTTTGGGATTTAAATGGAGACCAAGAAGTGGAAGTTACACTTACGTGGGATACTGATAGTGATATTGCAAATTTAACTAATGATATTGATTTCTTACATGTGGTTGGATGGAATGCCACTACCCTACGATGGGAAAGTTTAGGGAAAAATGATGTCTCTGGTGATATTGATAATGGTTCAATTACCTCCCTATCGTTTATACCAGATAATTACGTGGCCTTAACTATAGGAACGGAACCTACAGGAAATGAATTTACAATTAATACAGGTTTCTCTCCAAATGGAGATGGTTTAAATGATACCTTTGAAATTACCGGATTAGATCTAAGTCAAGAGAATAAAATACAAATTTTTGATCGCTGGGGAAGTGTTATTTACATTAAAGATAATTATGACAATTCTTGGGGTGGCATTGCTGAAAATGACTTAACTATTGATGAAGGAACATTAGTACCAGTAGGAACTTATTATTACTTTATTAAAATTAAAGATAAAATAACTTTAGAATATAAAGTCTATAAAGGCTGGGTATATATTAATTACTAAACTTGTGTGGTTTTTGGAGTAGTAGGATTATAACCAAAATCTGCATCGGGCAGTTCAATGCCTAACTTAGAAATGATGTAGCCTATGCTTGCAAAATGATGAATGGCATGACTGTGTGCCTGAATTAGAGCTGAGGCCAATGTGTAATTAGTGGTAATTCTACCTAAACCTAAATCGTCCGTAACCTCTACCATTTGATTAAAATCACTTCCTTTTAAGGCATTTAATTGTTGTAAAATTTCTTCAAAATATGCCAAGCCAAAAGCGGTTTTTTGTTCAGCCAATTCGTTTCGTTTTCTTGCAGATAAATCAACTTCCTTAGACTCTAGACCACAAAAAATACAATCAAAAACATCTAAAATATGTCTCATATGACCACCAATACTAGAATGGTAAGGTTCCATGGTTGTATCGCTATATTGAACATCGGTAATAGAATTTAATAATTTAATACCTCTTTTCAGATTATACTCAATAGCTTCAATCATATTTACAATATTATAAATTTAAGGCTTAGTCGCAAATATAATAATTTATTTACATTAATATATGAATAGATTTATATAACTATGAACACAATTGCTTAAACCTTTATAATTCTTTAGGATCTAATTACTTGAATAGCCGTAACAATAGCCAAAACTATAAATAAAACACTTAAAATATAATTTATATTTTTAGCAATAAATTGTGCTTTTTTCGCAATAATCTCTGCAAAAAAAGCATATAATACAAACAATGAGAATGCACCTAAAACTGCACCTACAACAAAAATTGTTGAAAATGGTTGAGTAATGGTCATCCATCCTTTACTTTCGGCTAATGTTGCCATGGCCAAATAAAATGGAATAGCCAACATATTTAACGAAGACATTCCTAATCCTATTAAATAGGTATTTCCCTTTCTATCTTTGCCTTCAGCTTTAAATTTTTTTCTTGCCTGTATAAAAAAGAAAATTGACAATCCTAAAAGTACAAAAATTGCCGTGGTTTTTAATTGGGTTATCACTTCTGGATGAGCCACCAAATATTTGGCAAAAGTAACTGCAATAAAACCCTGGATAAAAACCACAGAAGCTGCACCGGCTGCAAACTGAATACCTGCTTTCCTTCCTTTTTCAATACTTGTTCTTGCAGCTGTCATATTTAACATAGACGGTGCTAATAAGCCAACAAATGCTGACAAAAACCCAATAATTAAAGGCATTATATAATTCATTTTACAATTTTAAGGATATACAAAAAAAGCTATTTTTAACAGAAACAAATGCAATAAATGTTACCGTAAAAAATTTGGCATGTTATTTGAAAAGTATTAAATATACATAAAACTAAATTGTTTTAAAATTGAAAAAGAAGGAGATAAATGAAGAAAAATCTCGTTATCCATAAGATGCGGGATTTTTTATTTTAAATATTTATTTAACAATACATTTACTTCTTCAGAAATATTCAATCTATAAATTATCAATACATAAATTATTGAAACCAATAAGCTTTTTACAATAATATTCAATAAAGGATAAAATGGAAACTCAACAAAATAAAATGCAAAAAATAATACTGAAATTACGATAAGAATAATTAAAGTTTTTTTAGTAAATGGTTGCATTTTTAATTTTTGTTGTACATAAACAAGTTTAAAAGTACTAAACAATAAGACCACAATTAAAGTGGCTAAAGCAGCACCATCTATCCCAATTAATTGGATTAACCATCTATTTAAAAGGACTACGCTAACAGCCATGGCTAACGAAAAATAAAAGAACACTCTATAAAACCTAGAATTTGTTAAAATAGCACCATTAGTACCAAGGGCTAATTTATACAATTCAGCAATAGAAATCATCAATACGATCATCCCTCCTACTGCATATTCAGGTTTGTTGATAAACGCATATAAATTTTTTACATTTAAATTGATCAATAGAAACAATAATCCACCAGCAATTAATAGCGTTATAGAACTTTTTTTATACAGTTTATCAACTTCTTCAAGGTTGTTATTATTAAGTTCTTTTGCTGTAATCGGGTTTATTATTTGTTGCATCGCCCTTGATGGGATAGCAACAACAGAGGCAATATAAATTCCTACAGAATAATAAGCAACCTCTGCAATTTTTTGCAATTGCGGAATCATAAATTTATCAATATCCAATAAAATACTACTGGCCGAGCCTGCCAAAATAATATAAAAAGAATAGGATATAATTTCTTTTATATTCGCCGGTATTTTAAATATTAATTGTGGTCTATATAGACTAAAGGCATAGACCATCATAATCAACATCCTGATGCCATAAACTATAACTATTGCATAAATAAATTGAACATCTGTTATCCATTGCAAATACACCGCTATCAATAAAAAAGTAGTACAGATTCTTGAGAATATTTCTTTTATAAAATTTCCAATAACAGATTGAAATTGTACTTTGCTAAAGGCATAGAACACTTCAAAATATCCCATAAAAATAGCAACTAAAAAAATTAAGTATGTATAAGATTTTATGATACCATTCTCTCTAGACACCCATGTTGCAATAGTCTCATAAGTTAAAGCACCTATTACAGCTAAAGGAATAATGATGAGTAAAGGCAAAAATAATGAAGTGGTTAAAAATTGGTCTTGCTCTATTTTCGTACGGTAAGACGTAAAAAATTTAATAATGGTAAATTGCATTCCAAACACCAATAATGGAAGTAAAATATTTGCTGAAGATAATAAAAAGGTATTCAGCCCATAATAATCTTCATGCAAAAAATGTGTATATAAAAACAAAACATTAATACCACCAATAGCAAAGCCTAAAAAAAGGATAATCGTATTTGTAAAAGATTGTTTTAAAACAATTCCCATTAATTATACTGTTTGGTGAATTAATTTTTTTGTTAAATAATTAAATCTAAGATACAACAATATTGCAGATGCTGTAAGACCTGCCAAAAGGCCAATCCAAATGCCAACACTTCCATACATTTCTGGTTTTCCTAAAAAATAACAAATTGGAAAACCGATCATCCAATAAGCGATGAAAGTTATTAATGTTGGTATTTTTACATCTTGCAAACCTCTTAAAGCACCTAAGACTGCGACTTGCAATCCGTCAGAAATTTGAAAAACTGCGGATACCAACAATAGTTTAGCCGCAATGCTAATCACTTCAAAATTATCTACTTGATTTAATAAATCGTGCTCATCAACATAAATTCTAGGCAATTCTTGATGGAAAATAGTAAAAAACAGGGCAAAAATTATATCAAGAAAAAAAGTCAATAAGAAAATAGAAAAAGCAATACGGCGTAATTCTTTAAAATTTTGCAATCCTTTTTGATTTCCAACCCTAATCATAGCGGTTACACTTAATCCCATAGCAACCATAAAGGTCATTGAAGATAAATTAAGAGCTATTTGATTAGCCGCTTGTGGATTTTTACCCAAAACACCACTCAACCATATGGCTGCCGTAAATATGGCCACCTCAAACAACATTTGCAAGGCTGATGGAAAACCAAGATCAATAATTTTTTTAAGAATGCTTTTTTTTATGTTAGCCAAGCTAAAACGTTCTAAATATGGTTTAAATTTCTCTTTAGACTTTAGTAATGCCCATATAAAAATTAACATGACAATTCTTGATGCCAAGGTACCAATGGCGGCACCGATAATGCCCATTTCTGGAAACCCTAATTTACCAAAAATCAAAATATAATTTAAAACTACATTTATCAAATTCGCCAGGATAGTAGCCCACATGGCATATTTGGTTTGTGATAATCCATCAGAAAATTGTTTAAAACCTTGAAACATTATTAAAGGCACTAAAGAAAACGCCACTAGACTTAAATAAGGCATCGCTAATGTAACCACCTCAAACGGTTGATTCATGCTATACATTAAAGGCTTTATCGCTAAAATCATTAAAAATAAAACAACTCCAAGAATTGTACATAAAAAGATACCATGGTTAAAAGCTTGCTTACCTTTTTCAATATTCTTTTCTCCATCGGCTTCGGCAACCAATGGGGTAATTGCTGTTGAAAAACCTATTCCTAAACTCATGGCAATAAAAACAAAACTATTGCCTAAAGATACAGCTGCCAATTCTGCAGTTCCCAACTGACCCACCATAATATTATCTACAAACCCAACTAACGTATGCCCTATCATACCTAGCATCACCGGATAAGCCAATTTTAAATTATAGCGAAATTCTGAAGTATATGCTTTTAAGGTCAATGGTTTTGGAATATTTTTTTAAGGAAGTAAAGGTAACAGATTTGAAATTTATAACAAGGTGATAATTATCAAAGGTTGACATTTATCATGTTTTTTGCAATATATAACTTATAACTTTGAGAATAATATAATTACATGTTAATAATCATATAAATCGTTATTAAAATGGCAAAAGTAAAAGGAGCTATCGTTGTTGATACGGAAACATGCAAAGGTTGTGAATTATGTATACCTGTTTGCCAAGAAAATGCCTTAAGCATGTCTAAAAATGTTAATCGTAAAGGTTATCATTACGCTTATATGAGCCATCCTGAGGCATGCAACGGCTGTACAAATTGTGCTTTGGTCTGTCCTGACAGAGCAATAACTGTTTACAGAGTAAAAGTAACTGAATAATAAAATAATCATTATTATAATGTCAGAATTAAGATTAATGAAGGGAAATGAAGCCTTAGCTGAAGGTGCTATTAGAGCTGGAGCAGACGCCTACTTTGGTTATCCTATTACCCCGCAATCAGAAGTAATAGAATATTTAATGACTGAACGTCCTGAAAAACGAACGGGAATGATTGTGTTGCAAGCCGAAAGTGAAATAGCAGCAATCAACATGGTTTACGGAGCTGCAAGTACTGGCAAAAAAGTAATGACTTCATCCTCTAGCCCTGGCATATCTCTGAAGTTAGAAGGTATATCATATTTGGCTGGAGCAGAATTACCTGCGGTAATAGTTAATGTAGTTCGCGGTGGCCCCGGATTAGGAACCATTCAACCGTCACAAGCAGATTATTTTCAATCCGTTAAAGGTGGAGGTCATGGAGATTATAAATTATATGTATTGGCTCCTGCTTCTGTACAAGAAATGTCTGATTTTGTGGAAGATGCATTTGATATAGCATTTAAATACCGTGCACCAGTTTTAATACTTTCTGATGGCTTAATAGGTCAAATGATGGAAAAAGTTATGTTAAAAGATCAAAAAGAACGCTTAACCGATAAAGAAATTATTAAAAGATATGATAGATGGGCTGTGACTGGTAAAACTAACAGAAAACGTAATATCATTACATCACTTGATTTAGAATCTGAGAAAATGGAAGCTCGAGTACATCGATTAATGAAAAAGTATGAGCAAATGGAAAAAGAAGATCTTCGATTTGAGAAAATTGAATGCGATGATGCTGAATATTTATTTGTTGCTTATGGATCTAGTGCACGTATATCTCAAAAAGCGGTACAACTAGCAAGAATGAAAGGTATAAAAGCTGGACTATTGAGACCAATAACCTTATTCCCCTACCCCAAAAAAGTACTTTTCGAATTAGCAAATCAGGTAAAAGGAATTTTAAGTGTAGAATTAAATGCCGGTCAGATGGTAGAAGATGTTAGATTAGCTGTTGAGCATAAAGTACCTGTTGAACACTTTGGAAGAACTGGAGGCATTATACATACGCCCGAAGAAGTATTAGAAGCTTTAGAACAAAAAATAATAAAAAATGGAAGTATTAGACATCATAAAGCCAGAGCATCAAGTATTCTGTAAAACTAAATTGATGACAGATACAGCTCTGTCTTATTGTCCCGGTTGTGGACATGGTACTGCACATAACTTAACTATGGAAGTGGTTGATGAACTTGGTATTGTTGAAGATACTATTGGTGTAGCACCAGTTGGATGTTCTGTCTTAGCATACGACTTTATGAATATTGATATGACACAGGCAGCCCATGGACGCGCTCCAGCCTTAGCCACCGCAATTTCAAGATTATGGCCTAAGAAATACGTATTTACTTATCAAGGTGATGGTGATTTAGCAGCAATTGGAACGGCAGAAACAATACATGCCTGTAATAGAGGTGAAAATATTGTTATTATTTTTGTAAATAATGGTATTTATGGTATGACAGGAGGTCAAATGGCTCCTACTACCTTACCAGGCATGAAAACTTCTACCTCACCATATGGTAGAGAAATTGAGACCATGGGGTCTCCTTTAAAAATGACAGAATTAGTAGCCAATCTTCCCGGCACTTACTATGTAACCAGGCAATCTGTACATACACATAAAAATGTGCGTAAAGCCAAAAAGGCAATTAAAAAGGCTTTTGAAAATATACGATTAAAAAAAGGAGTCTCTTTTGTAGAAATTGTATCCAATTGTAATTCTGGTTGGAAAATGAATCCTTTGGAATCTAACCAATGGATGGAAGAAAATATGTTTCCCTATTTTCCCCTTGGAGATATAAAAGTAGCCGGAAAACTAAAATAAGCAATCATGACAGAAGAAATTATTATAGCAGGATTTGGTGGTCAAGGTGTATTATCAATGGGAAAAATATTAGCTTATTCAGGAATAATGCAAGACAAAGAAGTGAGCTGGATGCCATCTTATGGCCCGGAAATGCGAGGAGGAACTGCAAATGTAACCGTTATTCTAAGCGATGATAGAATTAGTTCGCCTTATTTAAAAGTTTACGATACCGCCATTATTTTAAACCAACAATCAATGGATAAATTTGAGGAAACTGTAAAGCACGGAGGAATTCTCATATATGATCCCAATGGAATTTCTCATCATCCTACAAGAAAAGATATTAAAATTTATCAAATTAAGGGTACAAAGCTAGCGACAGAAATGGGAAATAAAAAAATATTTAATATGGTAGTTTTGGGTGCATTCTTAAAAATTAAACCAATTGTTAAGCATGAAAATATTATTAAAGGCCTAAAAAAATCATTGTCGGAACGTTACCATCATCTAATACCTCTAAATATAGAAGCCATTACTATGGGAATGAATTCTGTAACCCCTATTAATAATGAACAATATGTTTAGGTCCTTACTATGATTTTTCAAAAAGAATAGGATTAAGAGGAGAATTAATTACTGCTCCAATTTTTGCCCCTGGACACCAAGACTCCCAATCCGTTTTTTGGGCATCATTTTTAGGCTCTTCCAGTAGCATGTCCCTATCCATATAAATAATGGTCATAACAGCTCTAGTTACATCTGTATTGTTTGCACCCGCCCTATGAAATATCCAACCTGAGTGAAAACTCACTTCACCAATATCAAATGGTTCAATAACATGCTTAAAATCGTTAATTTTTAATTTCTTTTTTATTATAACTTCACTTTCATCACTAATTGATAATTCTCTACCAGATATAATTTTATGGCTTCCTGCACTAAACTCGAGTGGTCCCATTTCTAAAGGTGTTGCTTGTAAGGGTATCCAAACCGTAATCGTTCTATCTGTAGCCAAAGGCCAATAATATTGGTCTGCGTGCCAAGGGGTAATACCTCCTTTTGCCTCTTTAAAAAGAGCCTGATCATGATAGAGTCTTACACCATCAACTTGCAAAAGGTCAGTGGCAATTTTGGCCAACCTTTTACTCAATATTAAGGCTTTAATTTTATCATCTTCTAACCATAGATTAAATAATTGTAAAAACGCTTTACCGTAAGTGTCTTTATCTTCAAGACGAAGATCTTTCTTATTCAATTCATTAACCTTCTTTGAAATTATTGTATTAAAATACTGTATTGATTCAGGTGACAAAACATTTTTTAATTTTATGAAAGAATTTTCTTTAAAAAAATCAATTTGGTCATCAGTTAACTGATAATCTTTATTAAGGGAGTCTTCTGTCTCTATCATAATTACGTTATTATTAGGTTAATTTAATATAGAAGGTAATTCTTAAAACACCTGACATATAAACTAATTAGTAAAATTAAACAAATTTTAAACAAATCAAAATTAAGATGTTATACTAAATTCCAATTCTTTAAGTTATATATAGGATAAATATGAGTTCAGCTAATTAACCTTATCATGAAATCAAATTTTATAAAATACAGTTTGACCTTTCTTCTATTAATTGTAACTAATTCATGTTCTGAAGATATTAATGAAGAATTGCTAATATTTGAATCTGGAATTACCAATGATATATTTGATTTGGTAAATGAGTATAGATCGAATAATGGATTGCAAAAGTTAACCAGAAATGCTACCGCCGACAAATTAGCAACAGAACATACAGAGTACATGATAGGTAATGATAAAATTAGTCATGATAACTTTAGTTCAAGATCTGAAAATTTAAAGGATAAAGAGAATGCTAAATCCATTAGTGAAAATGTTGCTTACGGATACACCACGGCAGAGAAAGTTGTTGCGGCTTGGTTAAATAGTTTAGAACATAGAGAAAATATAGAAGGTGATTTTACACATACCGGTGTAGCCGCCATAAAAAATTCTGAAGACACTTATTATTATACTCAAATATTTTATGAGTAACAGCAATATAATTTATTTAATAAATATATAATAAAACTAAACTTTATAAGTTATTAATAGACACAAGACGTAATCGCTAAACATCCAATAAAAATAGGTAACTGAACCCTACCGATAAAAAACCCTTTTGGAATTCCAAAAGGGTTTTTGCTTTTTACGTCAATAGAAAATTAAACTTTAATTATGATTAATTGAGATTTCCTTTTTCTCAAAAAAAACCCCTTGAAGCATACAAAACACTTTAGCGTGTAATTTAATGCATTATTCAAAGGAAAACTTGGAGTTACATAAGTGAAAATTCATAATTGAAAAAATAAAAATAATCGTGTTAATATTTGTTACATTTGCACGTAAGCATCATAAAACAACGGGCTATGGAATTTTTTTTATTTATCATTATTTTAGTATTATTAATAACACTTATTAATAAAACAAATTCAAACTATGGCAATTTAAAAAGGAGTATAGATGTACTCACAAAAAAAATGGCCGATTTAAACAGTGATGAGGTTAAAGAAAAAATTAAAGAGCCAAGTTCTATAGTATCTATAAAACAAAAACCTAATAAAACCGAATTTGAAAAGGATATTGAACCGATTGGTCCTGATATTATTTTAGAAAAAAATATTGTTGAAAAAACATTAACACCCATAGAAGATACTAAACCTACTCCAAAATTAGTAACTACCAATGATAAAATTCTTGATGTAAATCAAAAAAATCTAACTGAGCAAGTTGATAAACCTAAAATCTTAACGCCTCCCAGAAAATCTTATTGGGAAAAATTCAAAGATAAAAATCCCGATTTAGAAAAGTTTATTGGAGAAAATTTGATCAATAAAATAGGGATATTAATCCTTGTTTTAGGCATTAGTTATTTTGTAAAATTCGCCATAGATAAGAATTGGATAAATGAACCAGCCAGAATTGGTATTGGCATTCTAGCTGGAGCTTTAGTTATGGGTATAGCACATAAATTACGTAAAAATTACGGTGCTTTTAGCTCAGTATTAGTGGCAGGTGCCATTGCTATTTTTTACTTTACTATAGGGATTGCTTTTCATGACTATCAATTATTTAACCAGACTGTTGCATTCGCCATAATGGTTATTATTACTGTATTTAGTAGTTTAATATCATTATCATATAATAGAATGGAATTGGCAATATTATCGTTAATTGGAGGTTTTGCAGTTCCATTTATGGTAAGTACCGGTACAGGAAATTATATAGTTTTATTTACCTACATCATTATACTAAATATTGGTATACTCGGTCTGGCTTATTATAAAAAATGGAATACGGTAAATATTTTAGCTTTTGTATTTACAGTTTTATTATTTGGAGCATGGTTTTTTAATGATGTAAATAGTGACACACCACATTACTTAGGTGCATTACTCTTTGCCTTTGCCTTTTACTTTATATTTATTGTTACCAATATTATTAATAATATAAGAACTAAAGGTACTTTCTCAAATGCCCAACTAAGCATTTTAGCCATAAACACTTTTTTATTTTACGGCGTGGGTATGCTAATATTCTCCAATTATCGTCCAGAACTTAAAGGATTGTTCACTACTGGTCTAGGCTTCCTTAATTTAATATATGCTTGGTTATTGTATAAAAAATTCGGTTTAGATAAAACGGCTGTTTATTTATTAATAGGCTTGACCTTAACTTTTATTACACTGGCGATTCCTATACAATTTAAAGGAAATTATATTACACTTTTTTGGGCAGCCGAAGCTGTCTTATTAATGTGGTTATCACAAAAATCTAAAATTAAAAGTTATCGTTTTGCAGCAGTGATTGTACATGTTTTGATGGTTTTGAGTCTTATAATGGATTGGGAGCAAAAGTATAATAATGATGTAGAGGTATTGAATATAATAATAAATCCAATATTCGGAACAGGTATTTTTGCCATTATTTCTATATTTTTAGTATACTTTTTATTGAAAAATGAAAAGGAGAAACTAAAGCAATGGAGTCTCATTTTTAATCCGGTATCCTATCGGCGAAATATTTTTATTGTCGGTATTATAATTGCATATTTTGTAGGCATTTTTGAAACGGTTTATCAGGCCCTAAATTATGTAGACAATTCCACTACTGCCTTCGCTATACCTGCGGTATACCATTTACTTTTTACGGCAATACTATCATTCGTTTTGTACAAAAAGAGCACAAAGTCAGTCCATCAACTCATCAATGTAATTGCTATTTTTAATATAGTATTGTTTGTTTTAGGGTTTTCAAAATTGGCATTTATAGAGCACCTAGAATATATTAGTTCCGGTAGTTTTCAACGTATTGCTTATTACTTACATTTTATCTCATTAGTATTAATACTATATTTTGGATATCTTATATATAAAACTAATAAACAAAAAATAGTATTTGAAATTTTCAATAAAAAGATGTTTATTTGGATTACTGCTATTTTTGTCATTATAATTGCTAGCATTGAAGTAATGCTGCATGGTTTAGTAATTCTAAATGCACCTATTACTATGCAAGAATTACAAGCTCATCAACTTTACGAAACATATAATGGCGAGATTGATAATTTTAGAGCCATCATTTCTAACGATTTAATTGAGGAAACTAAGTTAAAAATAATTAAAACCGGCTTTCCAGTTTTATGGGGAATTCTTGCTTTTCTATTTTTAATATTAGGTATTAAAAAACAGATACAAATAGTTAGAATAATAGCCTTGGTGTTACTTGGTGTTACTATTGTAAAATTATTCTTATTTGATATAAACAATGTTTCTGAAACTGGTAAAATTATTGCCTTCATTTTATTGGGTGTACTGGTTTTAATTATATCATTTGTATATCAAAAAATTAAAGTATTAGTTCTTGATCATGATAAACCCAATAAAAATGATGAAACAGATTAAATATATAATACTTATACTTTTTGCTAATCTAACTATAGCTCAGCAAAATACTACGGCTAAATTATCGGCAATTCATAAAGATGGTTTACATGAAATAAACCTACCTAATGAGATTCGATCATTTTCTAAAAGAAATTTAAATGATTTTAGAATATTGGATAGTCATGGAAAAGAGGTTCCATATTTCATCCGTAAAAAAAATAAGACCACAACAACTAATGATTTTATTGAATTTGAAATAATTTCAAGAACTGTAGTTAAAGACACAAGCTCTATTATAACATTTAAAAATCCATATAGTACATTACAAAATATGGTAATTACAGTTGCCAATTTTGCTGGATCTAAAACCTATAGCCTATCAGGTAGTAATGACCAAAAACAATGGTTTGGATTGGTTAATAATATTAGGTTAACTAATCTACAAGATACTAAAAAAACAAGTATTGATAAGACAATCTCTTTTCCGTTATCCTCTTATCCTTATTTAAGAATAATATTTAAGGAAAAAAATTCTCAAGCTCTAAATGTTTTAAAAATTGGTGCTATTTCTAGTCAAGTTGTCCATCAAGATCTACAAGAAGTTAAGATCAAATCAAAAAGTATTGTAGAAATTACTGATCAAAAGAAAACTCAAATTCACATCACTTTTGAAAATTATGAAATTATAAACCATGTTCTTTTTCAAATTGCATCTCCAGAACTCTATAATCGTCAGGCCAGGCTTTATAAAATTTCATCAAGAGAGGTAAAACATAAAACTGAGCAATATCAAGAAAACTTAGCTAGATTTAATCTTAGCTCAAGCAATAATAATATATTTAATATCTCAGAAATTTTTGAAAATGATATTTATATAGAGATTGATAACAAAGACGATACAAATTTAAGTTTTAATGAAATTGAATTCTTCCAAGAGCCATTATATATAATAGCATTGTTAAAAGCAAATGAAAATTACATTGTTAAAACAGGTGACAAAAATCTAGACGCTCCTCAATATGACATTTCTTATTTTAAAAACAATATTGCTAATCAATTACCAAAAGCTGAAATCATTAATGTCGTTCAACAAGAACAAATATCAAATAATATTGTTGACGCATCATTTTGGCAAAAATCATGGTTTATGTGGCTTAGTATTTCAATTGCCGGGATTGCCATTTTATATTTTACGATGAGTTTAGTAAAAGATATAAAAAAGGAATAAGTCGTTTTATAAAAAAACTTGAAACCGGCTAACCCTGCTTGTTCGGCTGGCGAACTCTAGGCCTTTATTCGCCGGAAAAACTACATGAAAGCGTGGCAGAGCCCCACGAGAGGTGGGCAGGAATCGGGGAATTATTTATGACCCGTTTGCTTTTTGAAGAAAATTTGATTTTCGATACTAATTTTCTTCAAAAAAAATCATACATCTTAATAAATTCAACTAATAATAAGTATATCGTCTTACCTTAGAAATATGCTTGGCCAATCTTATTACTTGATGGCTATACCCATATTCATTATCATACCATATATAAATAATTGCTGTTTTTCCATTAGGAGTTACTATAGTGGCATGACTATCAAAAATAGCCGGAGCAGAAGTACCTACAATATCTGAAGATACCAATTCATTACTTAAAGAGTATTTAATTTGCTCAACTAGATCACCTTCTAAAGCATATTTTTTCATTACCGAATTTAAAGATGAGATACTGGTAGAATTTTCCAAATTTAAATTTAATATGGCCAAAGAACCATTTGGGACAGGCACTCTTATGGCATTTGAGGTCAGTTTACCTGCTAATGATGGTAGTGCTTTTGCAACAGCACTGCCCGCTCCTGTTTCGGTAATAACCATATTTAAAGCAGCGGCTCTACCTCTACGATATTTTTTGTGCATATTATCCACTAAATTTTGATCGTTGGTATAGGCATGGATCGTTTCTAAATGCCCACTCTCAACACCAAAACTATCTTCAATTACCTTTAAGATAGGTGTAATAGCATTTGTTGTACAAGAAGCTGCTGAAAATATATCAACCGTATCCGGATCGTATTCATTATGATTGACTCCATGTACAATATTGGGTACTCCTTTACCAGGAGCCGTTAATAATACCTTATCTGCACCTTTACTCAATAAATGTCTACTTAATGCTTCCTTATCTCTAAAAGCACCAGTGTTGTCAATAATCAAAGCATTATGAATACCATAATCAGTATAATCTATATCCTCTGGTACATTTGCAGAGATCATATATACCGTAGTGCCATTAATCAGCAAAGCTTTATTTTTAATATCTGCTATTACTGTACCCGGAAATTCTCCATGTACCGAATCATTTCTTAATAATGAAGCTCTTTTTTCAAGGATTTCTTCGTTAATTTCACCTCGGGTAACTATTGCTCTTAAACGCATCTGTTTACCCTTACCAGTTCTCACCATCAATTCTCTGGCCAATAAGCGGCCTATCCGACCAAAACCATACAATACTACATCTTTAGGTTCAATGCCATTTGTTTTTTCAGCACTTTTCAGCTTATCACTCACAAAATTTACAATATTGTTCTCATTTTCTGCCAAATGAAATTCATAAGCTATTTTTCCGATATCTAATTTCGCAGGTGGCAATTCCAATGATTGAATGGCTCTTGAAATTTCTACGGCATCAAAAATTGAAATAGGTTTTTGGACAAACTCACTTGCATATTCAACTAATTTTAAAATTTCACTAACATTTCTGTTGATGAGTTGGTTTCTAAAAAGTACAAGTTCTATTGAACTATCATACCATAGATCACTTATAATTTTAATAAATTCTACAGTAGCTCTTCTTCTATCCGCTTGGAAAGCTAATTCAGATTCATAAGATTGATTTTTTGTCATTTTTACAAAATTTTGTGCAAAAGTACTATTTCAAACGTTTTCGTAAAAGTTTTATTATAAAAAAATCCTCCAGTAAAACTGAAGGATATTTTAAATTTCTAATCTTGTTAACTTTAGGATATTAATTATTGACCATTAACCTTAGGTATTCAACATAACCATCTTCATTTAAAATTTGCACAATAATTAGCTTTCCTTTATTCTTTCTTAAAACATTTTCTACTTCTTGTACATCATATACTTTTTCATCGGCTATTTTTAAGATAATATCACCATTTTTTACTCCATTTTTTATAAAATCTTTATTCTTAACTTTTACAAACTGAACACCATAATTAATTCTATACTTTTCTGCATCTTTTTTAGATATTTTTTCAAGATTACCCAATAGATACTTAGAAAAATCTAGCTTATCAATGGTTTCTTTTCCAAACTGATTACTCAATTTTACTTTGAATTGTTTTTCTTTTCCATTTCTTAAAACGGTTACATCAACAATATCACCAGGACGTTTGGTACTTATAAAACCTTGCATATTAGAAAACTTATTAATTTTAATATTATCCATTTTAGTAATAATATCATTTGCTTTTAATCCTGCCGCTTCGGCTCCACCGTTTTCAGTTACTTCAGAAATTAATACACCTTCAGTTATTTTTAAATCTAATTCATCAATAAGATCATTATTTAACTCAGAAAATTTAATGCCTAAATACGCAGTTTGCACATCTCCAAATTCTAGTAAATCATCTATTACTTTTTTAGCAATATTAGAAGGCACTGCAAATGAATATCCTACATAAGAACCAGTTTGAGAGGTGATAGCGGTATTAATACCCACCAACTCTCCTCTAACATTTACCAATGCACCACCGCTATTACCAGGGTTAACGGCTGCGTCGGTTTGAATAAATGATTCTATCATTCTGCCACCAGAAATATTGATATTTCTGGCCTTTGCACTTACAATTCCTGCAGTTACTGTTGAAGTTAAATTAAAAGGGTTTCCAACGGCCAGTACCCATTCTCCTACCCTAACATTATCAGAATTAGCAAAAGAAACAAACGGCAATTCAGTGGCATCAATTTTTACCAAGGCAATGTCTGAACTCTCATGAGTTCCTATTACTTCAGCTGCATAAGACTTTTGATTATTTAAGGTAATTTCAATTTCTTTGGCTCCTCTAATAACATGATTATTGGTAATAATATATCCGTCAGGAGAAATAATAACACCGGAACCCGTACCTATAGTTGTTTTACCACCTCCGCTGGCATCGGCTCCATAAAAAAATTCAATTAATGGATTAGAGCCAGAAATAGAGACATTCTTAACATGTACAACGGCATTTATTGTTTCTTCAGCCGCTTTTGTAAAATCTGTAACCTCTGCGGCATAATTGGAGGTAGATATATAATTAGTTTTTACAAATTTTGGTTGCGATTCCGAATCTAAATTCTCAGCTTTTTGACTATTCCCAACCACATAAACATAAGAACTTATGGCAATAAAACCACCTAAAACAGATGCAAAAACTAAACTTATAATTTTTTTCATTTTAAAATATTTAATATTAATTTGCTTAAATAACAGTCAAAATTAATAGTTTATTATTATATTTTTTTGATTTTAACTATACTTTAACAGCTGATAATCCTTGAAAAAATGTTTACATTTGTACACTTATGCAATTATCATTTTATAAATATCAAGGTACCGGAAATGATTTTATCATCATAGATAACCGACAATTAATATTCCGCAAAAATGACACCAAACTGATTGCTGAGTTGTGCAACAGAAAATTTGGCATAGGGGCTGACGGATTGGTACTGTTAGAACTGTCAGATTTACATGATTTTACTATGGTATATTATAATGCTGATGGTCATGAAGGCAGTATGTGTGGAAATGGTGGAAGGTGTATTGTGGCATTTGCTAAATATTTAAAGATTATTGATAATAGTACTGTATTCGATGCTGTAGATGGAGTACATCAAGCTAATATAGAAAACAATACTGTAAGTCTTAAAATGAATGATGTTTCTGCTATTCAAGAAATTTCAGATGAATTATTTTTAGATACCGGTTCACCGCATCATATTACTTTTGTGGATAATCTAGAAAAAGTAGATGTTAAAACCATTGGAAAAGAAATTAGATATGGAGCACCTTATTTTGACCAAGGCACTAATGTTAATTTTGTAGAGCAAAAAGACAAAAATACATTTAAAGTACGTACTTATGAACGTGGCGTTGAAGATGAAACTTTAAGCTGTGGTACAGGGGTAACCGCTGTAGCGATTGCATCACATAAAGCAAAAAAAACGAATACTAATAATATTTCCCTAGAAACTTTAGGAGGTAGTTTAGAAGTTTCGTTTACTGTTGATAATAATATCTACAAAAATGTGTTCTTAAAAGGTAGTGCTATTTTAGTTTTTAAAGGAGAGATAAATATTTAGTTCGGAAACGTACTACGAGCAGTTGCTTTCAAAAATGGAAAATTTAGGATTTTAATAAACAATATCATATTCTTAATGCAAGTTTTAACAGGAAATAACATTTATTTAAGAGGCTTAGAACCTGAGGATCTAGATTTTCTGTATACAGTAGAAAACGATGTAAACTTTTGGGAGGTTAGCAGTACGCAAACCCCTTATACCAAACATGTTTTACAACAATATTTAGCCAACGCACATCTGGACATTTACGAGGCTAAACAATTGCGTTTAATTATAGCTGAAAATGAATCGCACAAATACTTGGGCATTATAGATATCTTTGATTACAATCCACAGCACAAGCGTGCAGGTTTAGGAATTTTAATTTTAGAAAACGAACAACATAAAGGGTATGCCTCTGAGGCACTAAATATATTGACCGATTACTGTTTTAATCAATTAAATCTACATCAACTATTTGTCAATATTAGTACAGACAATAAAAACAGTATCAAGCTTTTCAAAAAACATGATTTTGTAAAAATAGGCCTAAAAAAAGAATGGATATATTATAAAGGAGCTTTTAAAGACGAAATTCTATTTCAATTATTAAAACCATGAATTTTAAAAAAATAATACTTTTAATATTAACAATTATTGTCATTATTGGTGCTGTAATTGGCTATAAATATTATAAAAAAATATATGCACCTAATGTTTTAGAAGACGCATCTATTTACATCTCTTCAAATTCCGATTTTAACCAAATTTTACAGGAAATTGATCCTTTAATAAACAACTCCGATAGTTTTGAATGGGTAGCAAAACAAAAAAACTACCCCAATGTAATCAAAGCAGGTAGATACCTTGTTAAAAAAGGTATGAGTAATAATGATTTGATCAATTTATTAAGAAGTGGTAAACAGACACCGTTAAACTTAACCTTTAACAATCAAGATAATATAGAAAAACTTTCAGGAAGAATTGCTGCACAAATTGAGGCAGATTCTATTCAAATTCTTTCGGCCTTAACTGATAAAGACTTCCTCTTAAAAAACAATCTAAACAAAGCTAATGTTTTGGGTATTTTTATACCCAATTCTTATGAAATTTATTGGAATACTTCGGGTGTAAGTTTTAGAGATAGAATGTTAAAAGAATATCAAAGATTCTGGAACGATAGTAGAACCTCAAAGGCTAAACAATTAAACATGACTAAAAATGAGGTAATTACTTTAGCCTCTATCGTTCAAAAAGAAACCTCTAAAATAAGTGAACGCCCCATTGTAGCAGGACTTTATTTAAATAGACATCGAGACCATTGGGCCTTACAAGCAGATCCTACGATTATTTTTGCCTTAAAACAAAAACACGGACAAGACTATGAAGTAAAGCGTGTATTAAATGATGATCTATCTATAGATTCTCCTTACAATACGTATAAAAATGTCGGTCTACCTCCGGCTCCAATTGCTATGCCAGACATTTCCTCTATTGATGCCGTACTCAACGCTAAAAATCATGAATTTTACTATATGTGTGCTAGCGTTTCCAATATAGGTTCTCATGAATTTGCCCGAACATTAGCACAACATAACAGAAATGCAGTAAAATATCAACAATGGATTAGCAAACAAGGTATAAATAGATGATGCAATGGTGATGTTTGCTAAATTAAAACCTTTATTTTTTTGTTTCTATCTGTTCGTTGGTAGTCTTTTTATCAACGCACAACAATCCTCTACTTTCTGGCAAAAATCTGACACACTTCATAAACAGCGTAGAAATGCTGTTTATATCATTGAAGCTTCTACTGCTGCATTAACATTGGTCGGTATTAATCAGTTATGGTACGCCAATTTTGACAATTCTTCTTTTCATACTATTAATGATAGTAATGATTGGTTGCAAATGGACAAAATTGGGCATGCTTTAAGTGCATATTATGTAGGTAAAATGGGAATGAATGCCTTAGATTGGGCTGGAGCATCTAAAAAAAATCAATTGTTATATGGAGCGACATTAGGATTTGGATTTCTTAGTGCTGTTGAAATTTTTGACGGATATTCTGAGGAATGGGGGTTTTCAACAGCTGATATTATCGCTAATGCAATGGGTACAGGTTTATTGGTTGGACAAGAATTACTATGGAACGAACAACGTATTCTTTTAAAATATTCTTTTCATACTACCAAATATGCTAACCAAAGACCTGAATTATTAGGGGAGAATTTTTTGGAACAAACTTTAAAGGACTATAATGGACAAACCTATTGGCTATCTGCTAATCTATGGTCCTTTAATAAAAATAGTAAAATACCCAAATGGTTAAATATTGCTTTTGGATATGGTGCAGAAGGTATGATATCAAGTAATAATGATTATTTTGTCAATAATAATATAACAAATTCAACTGAGAAATTTAGACAATATTATTTAAGTCTGGATATTGACTTATCTAAAATAGAAACGCAATCTAAATTCTTAAAAACGATCTTCTCAACGGTCAATTTTATCAAAATTCCGGCTCCAACTTTCGAAATTACTTCACAAGGCAAAGGTAGATTTCATCTGTTCTACTTTTAACCTTTTAATAATCAATTGTTTAAATTTTTTCTGATTTATAAATTTATTCGTATATTTGCTCGCTGAATTGAAAATGCGTTTTTAACCCCTTTAATGCATCAACAATGAAAAAGAAAACTATACAACTAGTAGTATTATTAGTAGTTATTTTTGTGATTTCCGGTTTTACCGATATTTACAAAGTCAAAACAACTACTTTAGCTAAATACAATGTACCTCAGGCTAATTATCTAGCTACCGTACCTCAAGAAATTAAACCCTTAACAATTTTTAATTATCCTTATACAGGTAAATCCTTTATAGGTTTTAAAGAAGCTTTGGCTTTTAAAGAATCTCAAGGAAAGTATAACAGAATTAATAGTTTTGGGTATTTAGGTAAATACCAATTTGGGAAATCTACTTTAAAAAGATTTAAAATCTATAATACTACGGCGTTTTTGAAAGATGCAGAAATGCAAGAAGATGCCTTTCTAGCCTTGTGTTCACTTAATAAATGGATATTAATTAGAGATATTAAACGAAGCGTTGGTAGAAGAATAAATGGTGTAAGAATTACCGAATCTGGTATTTTAGCCGCCGCCCATTTGGCAGGTGCCGGTAATGTGAAACTATATTTAAGAAGTAATGGCACCGATAGTTTTCAAGATGCGTACGGAACAACTATTGAATACTACTTAAAAAAATTTGCAGGCTATGACACTTCTTTTGTAGAAGCGAATAAAAAACCAGCTTTATAGTCTGAGTTCGACTTAAGATTATAATAGAAATAAAACTTATTGTTTCTGCATTTAATTGATAGTAATAATTATATCATTGAGGCCTTAGAAATCTATTTAACTTGTATTGTGTAATATAATGCTATACTAACCCGTTTGTGCTCAAAAGGCTAACTTCCATAAATTTTAAACTACTTATTCATTATTCATAAAACCGAAAAACCCAAAACAAGAATTTAATCAGGTCTTGGGTTTTTCTCCCTAAATAAAAATGAAAAACTTAAAATGAGTTATACCAATTTAATTATAAAATTTGTCATAAATAAATCGAATTTTCTACTTGTTTTATGGTTAAATTGGTATTAGTTAAAATTTACAAATTCTTTTTAATTGCTGCTTGAGCAGAAGCCACTCTTGCAATAGGAACTCTAAATGGAGAACAACTTACGTAGTTCATACCTGTTTTAAAACAGAATTCAACTGAACTAGGTTCACCACCATGCTCACCACAAATACCTACTTTTAAATTTGGCTTGGTAATTCTTCCTCTTTCTGTTCCCATTTGTACCAATTGCCCAACTCCTTCTTGGTCTAAAACTTCAAAAGGATCAACTTTTAAAATTCCTTTTTCTATATAAATTGGCAAGAATTTACCAGCATCATCTCGAGAATAACCAAATGCCATTTGAGTTAAATCATTGGTTCCAAAAGAGAAAAACTCAGCATGTTCTGCAATTTTGTCTGCAAGTAAAGCAGCACGAGGAATTTCAATCATGGTTCCAACCAAATAATCAATCTTATCATTTCTTTCTTCAAATACCATATCTGCAGTCGCTCTAATTATATTCTCCTGATCAACAAACTCTTGTACAGTACCAATTAAAGGTACCATAATCTCAGGTTTTGCTTCAATACCCTTTTCCTTTAAATTTAATGCCGCTTCAATAATTGCTCGGGTTTGCATTTCGGTTATTTCCGGATAAGTATTACCTAATCTACAACCTCTATGTCCTAGCATTGGATTAAATTCTTCCAATTCAGATACTTTATTTTTAACTGCTTGTAATGAGATATGCATTTCTTCTGCTAGTTCTTTTTGTTGAGCTAATTGATGTGGAACAAACTCATGTAAAGGTGGGTCTAGTAATCTTATGGTTACTGGTAAACCTTGCATAGCTTCAAAAATACCTTCAAAATCTTCACGTTGCATAGGAAGTAATTCTTTTAATGCTGTTTTACGACCATTTAAAGTATCTGCCAAAATCATTTCTCTCATTGCTTTAATACGGTCTGCTTCAAAGAACATATGTTCTGTTCTGGTTAATCCAATTCCTTGTGCCCCAAAATTGCGGGCTACCATTGCATCTTTAGGAGTATCAGCATTTGTACGAACTTTCATAGTAGCATACTTGTCTGATAATTCCATAATTTCAGCAAATTCACCACTCAATTCAGGCTCAATAGTTGCTACTTTACCTTCAATAATATTACCTGTAGATCCATTTAATGAAATCCAATCTCCTTCATGGTATACTTTTCCATCAACAGTTAATGTACGAGTTTTATAATTAATTTTCAATGCACCAGCACCAGAGATACAACATTTACCCATACCACGTGCAACAACAGCAGCGTGTGAGGTCATACCACCGCGGGCTGTTAAAATACCTTTGGCAATATTCATCCCTTCTAAATCTTCAGGAGAGGTTTCAATTCGAGTTAAAATTGTATTTTTATATTTATTAGCTTCATCTGCAAAGAAAACCAATTTACCAGTTGCTGCTCCGGGAGAAGCAGGTAAGCCTTGTGCAATTACATGCACTTTTTTCAATGCATCTGGGTCAAAAATTGGATGTAATAATTCATCTAACTTGTTAGGTTCTATACGTAATAAAGCCTCTTCTTCAGTAATTGAGCCCTCTTTTAATAATTCCATGGCTATTTTAACCATAGCAGCACCTGTACGCTTTCCGTTACGTGTCTGTAAGATCCAAAGCTTACCATCTTGCATGGTAAATTCCATATCTTGCATGTCATGATAATGTTTTTCAAGTTTTTCCTGATAACCATTTAATTCTTGATAAATATTTGGCATTAATTCTTCTAATGAAGGATAATTTTCAGCTCTATCTTCTTCATTCACTTTTGCCAATTCCGCCCAACGTTCCGATCCTAATTTTGTTATTTGCTGTGGAGTTCTAACACCGGCTACTACATCTTCTCCTTGTGCATTAATTAAATATTCGCCATTAAAAACATTTTCCCCGGTACCTGCATCTCTTGTAAAACAGACACCAGTACCTGAATTCTCGCCCATATTACCATACACCATTGCTTGTACATTTACAGCTGTACCCCAATCTGCAGGGTATCCGTGCATATTTCTATAATACACCGCTCTATCTCCATTCCAACTATTAAAAACGGCAACTATAGCACCCCATAATTGATCCCATGGATTTGTTGGAAAATCATGCCCGGTACGTTTTTTGACTGCTTCTTTAAAATCATATACCAAATCTTTTAGATCTTGAATTGTAAATTCTGTATCTAATTCAATATTTCTTTTATGCTTTAAAGCCTCCATTATTTCTTCAAAAGGATCTATATCCTCTTTTGACTCAGGTTTCATTCCTAAAACAACACCACCATACATTTGTATAAAACGACGATAAGAATCCCATGCAAAGCGTTCATTTTTAGTTTTATTGGCCAAACCAACAACCACATCATCATTTAAACCTAAATTTAAAACGGTATCCATCATTCCTGGCATAGAAACTCTAGCCCCAGAACGTACAGAAATTAATAAAGGGTTTTCTTTATCACCAAACTTGGCTTCCATAATACCTTCAACATTCTCTATGGATTCCTCAACCTCTTCCTTTATCATGCCTACTACGGCATCTTGACCTAATAAATTATATTCTGTACAAACTTCTGTAGTAATGGTAAATCCGGGTGGAACAGGTATACCTATTTTACTCATTTCTGCCAAATTAGCCCCCTTACCTCCTAAAAGATTTTTCATAGTGCTATTGCCATCGGCAGATTTATTACCGAACTTATATACTCTTGTTTTAACTTCTTGAAGTGTATCCATAATATTTAGGTTTAAAATGTATTTTAAATTTCCCGTCAAAATTATGAACAATAAACATCTGATTTAATGATAAATGTCATATTGAAATGCGACATTTGTTACATTAAAAAATTATTAATGAGTTTGAATTTATGGTAGATTAATAGCTATTAAATAAAGAATTAATTCTCTAAGGCCTCATGAATGTTTTCCCATTCTAACATCAGACGATCAATTTTATCTTTTTTTGCTTGATAATTTTCAAAAAATTGGGGTTGACTTGTTAACTGATCATATTGATCAGCATCAGAAAGCTTTTTATCAATCTCAGCTATTTCTTTTTCCAAATCTGCTATTTCATTTTCAATTCTTGAAAGCTTATTTTGTACTTGCCTGAGTTGTTTTTCCTTTTCTCTATTATTTTTATTATTACTTTTAGTAGCCGCTACAACTTTCACTTCTTTAGTTCTCTTTTCAACTTCTCTTAAGTTTTCAATATTATGTTCTTGCAAATAATAATCAATATCACCTAAATACTCTTTAATATAACCATCTTTAAATTCATAAACAGTATTGGTTAATCCTTGTAAGAAATCGCGATCATGCGAGACAACAATTAAGGTGCCTTTAAAATTTTTCAAGGCCTGTTTTAATACATTTTTTGAAGCAATATCAAGATGATTGGTTGGTTCATCCATTACTAAAACATTAAAAGGCGATAATAACATTTTACATAATGCCAATCTATTACGTTCACCTCCAGATAGTACTTTTACTTTCTTTTCTACGTCGTCTCCACTAAATAAGAATGCTCCTAACATATCTCTCACTTTTACTCTATTACCATCTGTAGAAGCATCTTCCATTGTTTGTAAAACTGTTTTCTCTCCGTCCAAATATTCCGCTTGATTTTGTGCAAAATATCCAATCTGTACATTATGGCCTAGTTTTAAATGTCCATAATACGGAATTTCATTAACAATTATTTTAGCCAACGTAGTTTTACCTTGACCATTTTGTCCCACAAAAGCAATTTTACTGTTTCTCTCAATCAATAGATTCACATTATTCAGCACTTGCTTATCGCCATAATTTTTAGCTAAATTTTCAGTTTCAACTACTACTTTTCCGGGATTAACAGATACTGAAAAGCGGACTTTCATCACAGCATTATCATCTGCATCAACTTCAATACGTTCTACTTTATTCAGTTTTTTGATAAGTGATTGAGCCATGGAAGCTTTATTGGCTTTGGCCCTAAATTTTTCGATAAGTTGTTCAGTATGCTTTATTTCTTTTTCTTGGTTTTTTTGAGATTGTAATTGCTTTTCTTTCAGCTCTTTACGCTGTACCAAATATTTAGAATAATTGTATTTATAATCGTAAATTTTACCAAGAGATATTTCTATAGTACGATTGGTTACATTGTCTAAAAACATTTTATCATGAGACACCAACATAATTGCACCGCTATAATTCTTTAAAAAATCTTCTAACCAAATGATAGACTCAATATCCAAATGGTTAGTAGGCTCGTCTAATAATAAAATATCATTATTCTGTAATAATAATTTTGCCAATTCTATCCGCATACGCCATCCACCAGAAAAAGTATCGGTAAGTTGATTAAAATCTTCTCTTTTAAAACCCAATCCTTGTAAAATTTTCTCAGTATCACCTTGGTAATTATACCCTCCAATAAGTTCAAAACGATGTGTTAGATCACTTAAATCTACCATTAATTGATGGTAAGATTCACTTTCATAATCGGTTCTTTCAACTAAAGCGACATTAACTTGCTCTAATTGTTGTTCTACCTTTTTAATTTCTGTAAAAGCCTGATAAGCTTCTTCAAGTACGGTTCTACCAAAAATAAAATCTATATCTTGCTTTAGAAACCCTATTTTAATATTTTTCTCAAGTGCTAAGGTACCTTTGTCATATTCTTGCTCATTGGCAATTATTTTCAATAAGGTAGACTTACCTGCCCCGTTTTTACCGACCAACCCTACTCTATTTCCGGCATCTAATTTGAAAGTGATACCGGAGAACAAATCTTCTCCTGCAAAAGAAACAGTTACATTATGTGCGTTTAACATCTTATTGTAGTTAAAAGTGTATCATATATTACACTTTAGTTTTATTTTAATTTTACATTTGCAAATCTATCATTATTTTTTACAATAAAAATGCTAAAAAAAGGAACAAAACTTTATAGTATCATTAATAATAAATGTCCGAAATGTAATGAGGGGCATTTTTTTGAAGATAATAATCCTTTGCATTTAAAAAAGGTCTTGAAAATGAATACTTATTGTCCAAAATGCGGTTTTAAATATGAAATTGAACCTGCATTTTATTATGGTGCTATGTATGTTTCTTATGCACTTACTGTGGCCATGTCAATAATTTCATTTATTATCATGTACTTTATAGGTTTAAGCTTATTAACAATCTTTATAGGCATCTTTGTTATGTTAGTTGTTTTTACACCAATAACGTTACGAATTTCCAGATTGATTTACGGTAATATATTTATTCATTATGATCCTAATTATAAAAATGAAGAGGGCATAAAATTGTCAAATAAAGCAGATTAATTACCCTTTGATCTCTCAAATCTTTTAATATCGATAGTATTATCCAACGCCACACCGCTTTCTAAGTGATTTAATAATTGTTTTGCCATTTTTGGAGCCAACATCACACCTCTGGTTCCCAGTCCGTTTAAAATTGACAATCGCGAATGTTGAGTGTGCCTACCGACTATTGGTCTTCTATCTTTTACCGTAGGGCGAATACCTGCCAAATGTTCAACAACTTTATAAGGTACTGTAATTATTCTATCAAGTTTTGTTAGCAATTCTTCTTTAGCCTCATCGGTAGGGATTAATGTTTTGTCTCTCCAATTAAAAGTAGCTCCAATTTTATAATAATCATTTCCTAAGGGCATTATAAAAATTGAAGATTTGATGATAAAATCAATATGTAAACCTGGAGCATGAATAGTCAATAATTCTCCTTTGGCTTCTTTTAAAGGAATATTTTTAAAATAGGGATTCTTAACAACACCATACCCTTCACAAAAAACGAGCTGTTTTGCAGTTATATTTTTGTAAGTAATAGATTCTTTCTCTACATTAAGTAATTCATACTCAAACCTTTCATTGAAAAATTTGTTTTTATTGTCAAGATAATTCTTATAGGACGCTAATAAGATTTTAGTATCAATTTTTCCTGTATTGGAAATTTTACCAAACCCAAAAGGTGCATTGATATACACGTTGGAATTTATAATAATCTTAGGCTGCATATAATTGACAAAAAAAGGCTTATCGGAGGCGGCAAACCAATTATTCTGCTCTTCTACTGAAGTGAAAATTCTGTAAACATCTATGGGAAAATCAAATTGCGTAGCTAACTTTTCCTCTATGGATTTATAAAAAGGAATGGCTATTTTCAACTGATCTAAAGCATCCCAAACCGGAGTAAATCGTTTTAAAATTACCGGATTATAAACACCACCTGCAACAAGAGATGAATTTTGAGAATTATCTTCAAATACCACAAACGATTTTTGACTATTTTCTAACACTTCGGCAAAAGCCAAACCTGCCAAACCTAAACCCACTATGATATAATCTACATGCATATGGCAAAGGTAATTGATATTTTATATTCACCAGGCCAAAGGCGTGACACTTTAAATTAAAGTTTCATCAAAAAAAAACTCCCACTCAATGAAGAGCAGAAGTTTTTTAGATATACTACAGTGAGATTTTAGTAATTCCACATATCTAATTCTTTGTTTCTGATATTCTCTTTAAGTCTATCAGATTCTAGAACTTGGAATAATGCGTTTCCTTTTATATATTCAGCAACATCTCTATTACCATATATATTTTCTTCTCTATAAATACTTGCCACGAAGCGACGTGCATTTAACAAATGATCATAAGAAATTGGGAATGCAGAGTTTTTATTATTAAAAACTTTCATTTGATGAGTTATCTCTCTTGCTCCAGGATACCATATCCAAAATAATGGAATTACTTCTTCCTCGGCGTTTCCTTGGTTTAGAAAGTTAACATCTGGTGCAACTGGTGCAATACCTAATAAACGGTATTTTAATTCACCTTGTCTCTTATCGAAATACCATACGCCCTTAATTTTAAGTCCGGCAATATCTCCGGAAGTTAAATCTGTTCTATCTACATATTCATCAGTAATCATTTCACCTTCGTTTAACAAATCGTAACCTGCATCACTAGTATCAATTCTAGACAAACGACCTTCAATATCTTGAAAAGTTAATTTGTTTTCAAAATAAGAATCGTCATAAACATCTACAATTTCACCACTTTTAATACCTCTTAATAAAGTATCATAAAGAGATCTTCTACTAGAGCTAATGTTGTTGGTATCTATAGGATAATAGAATGGTAAATTTATCTTTTCATTCAAATCCACATATTCCCATACAACTTTAGACCAAAGGATATCTCTATCATCTATGTAACCGTAAGGTAATGGTCCGTCATTATCAGCCGCTAATTGTTCTACAGTTTTCATCCCAATTTCTTCAGGAATCGATGCATTTAACAAGTTAGCTTGTGCGTATATTGAGCTTGTTGCCAAAGCTGCAACACCACACGCTACTAAAAAACCTCTTAAATTCATAATATTAATTTTTAATTTGTTATTTGTACATTAAGGCCACCTACTTTCTTTAAGTAGTAACCACTATTGCCTACTAAAGATGCTTTTACATCAAATATAGTAACCATATCGCCTTTTCTAGCTTTTCCTAAAGCTCTAATTGCAGCAGCATTAAATCTTTTACCTTTTACAATTACTGTTGGCGAACCAGGTACTTTAACACTAAAACCAGATACATTAATTTTCAAGTCAAATTCAAAATCAGGAATTAATGCACTTATAGTCATTTTTTGTAAAGATGTCTTAGGCATTTTTATAGTACCCCATTGGTTACCTCTAATAGCAGCCATTGGTGCTGGTATACTTTTAATTCTAAAAGTCTGACCAGAAGTTACAGGTGTACCATCAGGTAACTTACCGGTAACATTAATTTTAACTGTTTTTCCTTTACCAGGACTCATCACATATTTACCTAAGCCAGAAGCTTTACGTAAACCTGGAGCATTAGCTGTAATAGCATTGTCCGGTACACCTGGCATTGAAATAGTAATAGGGTTTTGTACACCTCTATAAACTACATTCATTTTATCAGCTGAAATTACGGCACTATTTGGTTTTGCAACCACCGCGTACTTAGTTTCAATTGGAAGTCTAATAAGAGAATCTCCCTCTTTAAAGATAAATTCACCTTTAATCGCATTCTCACCTACATTACCTGCCGGGAATTCTAAGATAGCCCCACCATCTTTAATATTCGTAATTTCCTTACCGTTTACAATAACTTTAGAAGGCTTTAAACTAGCGTCATAACGACCTAATACAATTTTACCTTTAAAATTAGCTCCTTGTAAAGTTGCAGGTGCTTCAGGTATTAAAATTGTGGTATAATTAGACATTGACACATCACTTTCTAATTGTCCTTGAACCATAGCAGATAACATTTCTGCTTCAGTAGTTTTAATATCAGCCTGAATTTGCGAAAGATTGGTAACCGTAGTTATTAAAGGAAAGCCTTCATAACGGTTTTTCAACCATGGTTGTGTACCTTCAGCTAGCTTTTGGTCTGAAGTATCAAAACGAGTTTTCATACTTGAAATAATACCAGCAAACTCTTTCTTCTTTTGAGCTTTAGCTAAAACGTCAGCTACTTTAGTTCTATAGTTATTTATTTTATCTAAAAATGCAGTACCTTTTTCGGTATACTTTTCTCCTTTAAAGAAGTAAGCATCTCCTGCATCTGTACCATCCATAGATTCGTAATTGTTCTTATCTTCAACTTTCGTTGTCAATTCTTCTTTCATTGTTTCAATGAAAGCATTGAAATCTTGAGATAAAGCCTGAACATTTTTAGCTTCCTTATTCAGGTGACTAAATTTGTCTGGTTGATCTGATGCTTTTGTAGCTAAACTAGCATATGTTGCACCATTTTTATTGTCCGCTGACACGTTAGATTCTGTCAGTTTTTCGTTCATGAAACCAAAAGCAGATAAAACTTGTTTTGACATATTCATTGCTAACATTGCAATAAATACCAAATACATTAAGTTAATCATTTTCTGCCTTGGTGATAATTTGCCTCCTGCCATTTTTTTCTAATTAAGTTTAGTTAATAATT
>DEIV01000073.1 GCA_002352665.1 Flavobacteriaceae bacterium UBA2765 | reverse complement strand
TTTTATAATAGTCTTACGGCTATTATACCCGATATTCGTTTAGATTATCCTGAAGAATATCAAAAATGGCAAGACTATTTAAATAGTTTCGATATTCATAAAACGACTCCTAAACTACCTTTATTTAATTCGGATAAAGAAAAATATTTTATTTCAGGTAGAGGAATTAATACTGCCTATTACAATGTTAAAAATCTGGAAGTTAAATTAGGTAAGTATAGTCTTCGGGCACCTTATAATGGTATTTTAACTGAAGCGTTAGTAACCCCCGGAACTTTAGTAAGGGTAGGACAAAAATTAGGTGAATTTATCAATCCGAGTGTTTATGAAATGGAAGTTTCAGTAAATGCAGCTTTTGCCAATCTATTAAAAAAGGGGAATACTGTTAAACTTCATAATCTTGAAAAAACGAACGAATACATCGGAAAAGTAATTCGCATCAATGGTAAAGTAGATGCTACTTCTCAAACTATTAAAGCCTACATTCAAGTATCTCATAAAGAGTTAAAAGAAGGTATGTACCTCGAGGCTAGTTTGATAGCAAAATCAGAAAAAGATGCTATTGAAGTATCAAGAAAACTATTAATTGAGAATAAACAATTATTTGTGGTTAGAGATTCGGTCTTAAATCTAATTGACGTGAATCCTGTTTATTTTTCGGCAGAAAACGCTGTTGTAAAGGGGATTGATAATGGCACGCTTATACTAGCAAAACCTATTCCTGGTGCTTATGACGGTATGCAAGTACAAATATCTCAAGGTAAAAAATAATGAAAAAAATAATCAGTTATTTTATAAAGTTTCCTGTTGCTGTAAATGTTTTTATTTTTGCATTTTTAATCTTTGGATTTATAGGTGCTAAATCAATGCTCTCCTCATTTTTCCCGTTAGTTGATTCTCAATTAATTCGAATAAATCTGATTTATCCTGGAGCCTCTCCTGCCGAAATGGAAGAAGGTATTGTACTTAAAATTGAAGACAACCTTAAAGGAACAGTAGGAATAGACCGCATTACTTCTGTATCTCAAGAAAATGCAGCTACTATTAATGTTGAAATTGAAAAAGGTAAAAATATTGATGTTGTATTGGCAGATGTAAAAAATGCAGTTGATAGAGTCCCTTCTTTTCCATCAGGAATGGAACCTCCGGTCATTGCAAAAGTAGAAACAATGAGGCCTACTATTAGTTTTTCTATAAGTGGAGAAAACATTCCGTTAGCGACATTAAAACAATACGCAAGAACAGTTGAAAATGATATTCGAGGTATTAAAGGCATTTCTCAAGTATTTCTATCTGGTTTCCCAGAAGAAGAAATCGCTATTTCTGTTCGTGAAAATGATCTAAGAGCTTATAATTTATCCTTTCAAGATGTTGCGAATGCTGTGAGTAATTCAAATTTATTGATTACCGGTGGAAATATTAAAACAAGTGCAGAAGATTATTTAATTAGGGCAAATAGCCGTTCATATTATGGAAGTGAATTATTAAATTTAATTGTAAGAGCTGATCCTAATGGTAACATTATCAGACTGAAAGACATAGCTGATGTGAAAGATGCTTGGTCTGAAACTCCTGACAGGATCTTTTTTAGTGGAAAAAAAGCTATTAACATTACCATAAATAATACAAATAATGAAGATTTAATTTCTTCGGCTGAAAATGTAAAAACCTATATTGATAAATTTAATCAGCAACACGACAATGTACATATTGATATCTCTAGTGATAATTCAATTACCTTAACGCAACGTACAGAATTGCTAATTAAAAATGCAGCAATGGGAGTTTTACTAGTCCTATTATTCCTAGCGATATTTCTAAATGCACGCTTAGCATTTTGGGTCGCTGCAGGAATACCAATTGCATTTTTCGGGATGTTTATTTTTGCTGCCCAATTAGGAATTACTATTAATGTACTATCCCTTTTCGGAATGATAATCGTTATTGGTATTTTAGTTGATGATGGTATTGTCATTGGTGAAAATATTTTCCATCATTATGAAAAAGGAAAAACTCCAATAAGAGCTGCAATAGACGGCACTATGGAAGTATTTCCTCCTGTCGTTTCAGCTATATTAACGACTATTGTGGCATTCTCAACATTTTTCTTTATAGACGGAAGAATGGGTGACTTTTTTAGTGAAGTATCTGCTGTTGTTATCCTAACCTTGTCTGTTTCATTAGTGGAAGCATTGATAATTTTACCAGCACATATTGCACATTCAAAAGCATTGATGAGAGAAGGTAGAAAGGTCAGTAAAATGGATGAAATATTTAGAAAAGTGAACAAATTCGCTGATAAATGGCTGCTAAAATTAAGGGATGTAGTGTATGTACCCTATTTACGTTTTTTCTTAAAAAATAAATTCTTAGGTTTTGCCATTCCTGTCGCATTATTAATTTTTAGTATTGGTGCAATTCGTGGTGGTATTGTTGGCACTTCATTTTTCCCAAGTATTGCAAGTGATAGAATCTCGGTAAATCTTAAAATGACTCAAGGTACCAATGAAATGATAACAGATTCTATTATTTCATCGATTGAAGAAAAAGTATGGGAAATCAATAAAGAATATACTGAAAAACAAACTGGGAACATACAAGTAGTACAAAACATTGTCAAACGTATCGGTCCCGGAACATCAAATGCTACGCTTACTGTAAATTTACTACCCGGTGAATCTCGTGATTTTCCTTCTGACGAAATTAATACTGCTATTCGCGAGCGTGTTGGAAAAATAAACGGTATAGAGAGTTTAACTTTTGGATCTAACAGTGGTTTTGGAGGAAGTCCTGTTGCTGTTTCATTATTAGGAAATGATATATCGGAATTAAAAGCTGCTAAGGAAGAACTCAGGCAAGCATTAATTAGTAATCCTTTATTAAAGGATATTTCAGATAATGATCCTGCAGGAATCAAAGAAATACAAATTCAGTTAAAGGATAAGGCCAATATATTAGGTCTCAATCTTCAAAGTGTCATGGGGCAGGTCCGTTCAGGGTTTTTCGGATTTCAAGCCCAGCGTTTTCAGCGTGGTCAAGATGAAATTAGAGTATGGGTTCGTTATGATAAAAGCAACAGAACATCTATAAAACATTTAGATGATATGTGGATCAATACCCCTACTAAAAATAAAGTTCCTTTTTCTGAAATAGCTACATATAAGATTGTTCGTGGTGAAGTTGCTATCAACCATTTAGAAGGAAAACGCGAAATTCAAGTAACCGCTGATTTAAAATCTATTGGTGAGAGTGCTTCTGATATTTTAGATAATATTAAAGAGGAAATAATTCCTGAAATTGTTTCTAAATACCCAACTGTTTCTGCATTGTATGAAGGGCAAAATAGAGAAGCCAAAAAAACTATTGATTCAGTAAAAATAGTTGGCCCAATAATTCTTATTCTCATTTATATGATCATTGCCTTTACATTTAGAACATATAGTCAACCATTATTATTGATAATTATGATTCCATTTAGTCTTATAGGTGTTGTTTGGGGCCATTTTTTCCATGGTTTTCAGGTAAACATATTGTCTTGGTTAGGTATCATAGCTTTAGTTGGAATTATGGTAAATGATGGATTGGTATTAATTGGGAAATTTAATTTGTATCTAAAAGAAGGAATGAAATATGACGAAGCACTGTTACAAGCAGGAAAATCTCGATTTAGAGCCATCTTTTTGACTACGTTGACAACTATTGCTGGACTAGCACCTTTATTATTAGAAGGTAGTCGACAAGCACAATTTTTAAAGCCTATGGCGATTTCAATTTCCTATGGAATAGGAATAGCAACCGTACTAACATTGGTCATGTTACCACTTTTATTGTCGGTTTCAAATTCTATAAAAGTTTTTATTAAATGGATGCGGACTGGTAAAGAAATTAGCAAAGAAGAAGTAGAAAGAGCTATTATTGAAATGGATTATGAAAATGAAGAGTTACACTAAAATAAATGATATTAATACAATTTTAGTTGAGGCTGTCATTTCGACAGAAATATGTTTTGTTCCTGAAGACAAAATATATTGACGAGAAATCTTTTTATAATTTTGAGATTCCTCGTCGCTATTTCAGGCTTCGTCGGAATGACAATCTGTTTTAGAATTATCTTAATAATATAATTAAAAAATATAATAAATTATTGAAATGAAACCTATTAACATATATATAAGCATCTTAATTGCAGTATTTTCTATATCAGTAAATGCTCAAAAATTATTGACCAAAAAGGAAGCATTAAAAATAGCCTTAGAAAATAACTATGGCATTAAATTAGCGAATAATAATGTTGAAATTGCCAAAAACAATTCTAGTATATATAATTCACGAATGTTACCAACTGTAAGTGGTCTTGCTGGTGCGAATTATGACAATAGCAATCAAGAAATTGTAAGACAAGATGGTACTTTAACTAACATAGATGGTGCTGAGACTAAAAGCTACAATGCATCTGTAAATTTAAATTATACATTGTTTGACGGATTAGGCAGAAAATACAATTATAAACAGCTTAAAGAAACTTATAATTTAACTGAATTACAGGCAAGAGAAACCATTGAAATTACGTATTTACAATTGTTTACCGTCTATTTTCAAATTGCACGATTATCTGAAAATACAAAGAATTTAAAAGAAACCTTAAATATTTCTAAACAACGCTTACAAAGAGCACAATATCAATATGAATATGGACAATCAACAAAATTAGAATTGCTAAATGCTGAAGTAGATGTAAATAACGATAGTATTAATTTTTTAAATAATAAACAACTATATAACAACACTAAGCGTGATTTAAATATTGTTTTAGGGGTGCAGCAAAATGAGAATTATACTGTCGAAACAGATGTTAATTTTATTTCTTTATTGTCTTTTGATGAATTACTTTTAAAAGCAAAAGCAAATAATGTTATTTTAAATCAAAATGAAAAAAATATTGCAATAAGTGAGTTTAACATTAAGGCAAATAAAGGAAGTTATTTACCAACAGTTGGGTTGACCAGTTCTTATGGCTGGAATAAAAGTGAAAATCCGGCTACTTCATTTCTAGCAAGTTCATTATCTAATGGGTTAAGAGCAGGAATTAATTTATCATGGAATATTTTTGATGGAGGAGCTACTAAAACACGTGTTTCAAATGCGAAAATTGCTTTAGAAAATCAAGAAATATTACAAGAACAACAATTGGAAACTATAGAAAATACATTAAAAAATACTTGGGAAGAATATCACACCAAATTATTTGTGTTAAAAGCTCAAGAGCAAAATGTGATTACCACCCAAAATAATTTTGATAGAACTGAAGAACGTTATAAACTTGGTCAAGTAACTTCAATAGAATTCAGACAGGCTCAAATTAATTTACTCAATACGCAAACGGCAATGAACAATGCTAAATATGATGCTAAACTTATAGAATTAGAGTTACTGCAATTGAGTGGTCAATTATTAGATGTTGAATTTTAATATGTTCTACTTGAAAAAAGCCAGACCTAATAAAGTTATTGAGTATTAAAGTTTGTAAGCACTTGTCAGAACCTGTTCTCCAAATAATTAATATTTTCTTTTTTGTATTTCATACTTTCCTAATTCTATTTAATATATTCGGTTGGCTTGTGCCCAGATGGCGTTTTGCAAATTTGATTACACTATCACTCACAGCATTTTCCTGGTTTATACTTGGAATTTGGTATGGTTGGGGGTATTGTCTTTGTGTTGATTGGCATTGGCAAATACGTGATTTTCTCGGATACCAAAATTTAAGTACTTCTTATATACATTTTCTAATCCTCAAATTAATAGGCATTGAAATACCAGTGAATTTAGTAGATACTTGGACAGCAATTTTATTCCTTTTAGTATTTACTATTAGTACTTATCTAAATGTAACGAAATGGGTACATAAATAAACCTACCTAAGTTATTTATGCTATTTGACTCTTTGCCACAACGACTGATTCTAATGTTGCTACATTCTTAGGAATAAATGTTAATACAACAATTTTTTTCTAACATAAATGTTATGAAAAACGAATTGAATTTTCATTTTTTAATTGCCTTTACCACTACAAAAGAACCTTCACCAAAACCTTGTTTCGGACTCTGTATTATTTTGATTTGTTCTAATGAGCCAAATAATGTTTGATTATAATCAAAATTTCTAAAACCCGCCTTCTTAAGTAATTTCTCGACACGATTTACAGAGTAGAAAGTGGCATGCTTAAAAAAAGTACTACGATTTCGTTTTTCTTCATATTGCTTTGCAATACTTCCTTCTTTATCTATAAATCCGATAATAATAGCTCCACCATGTTTCAAAACCCTGTAAGCTTGGGCAAATGCAGCTTTTATTTCATTTAAATGACAAATAGTAACAAACAATACAAAATCAAATTGAAGGTCGCCATAAGGAAGTCTTTCTGCTACTCCTTCCATAACCTCAATTCCTCGCTTCATGGCTTTATTTGCCATTTCATTTGAAGGCTCAATACCTTCTTTGATTCCTAAAGGTTGAGCAAATTTTCCAGTTCCGAGGCCTACTTCAATTCCTTTGATACTTTCAGGTAATTTTAAAAATTGTTCTTTTATTGCTGAAACCTCAGATAGGTAAACCTCCGGATACTTTTTGTACCAAGCTTCATAAGTTTTTACATTTTCATTAAATACTTTCGTTTGTAGCATAGCAATTTGTAATTAATATGTTTAAAATTTAATGATAAAATAAGGCGTTCTAATAGAGGTATTAAATTTGCATCAACCTTTTAAGAACGCCTTTTATAATTAATCAATTAACATTAAAATGTTATGATGGTTCTTCATCTAAGATTCCGAAGGTAACTTTTGCATCTACTCTATATTCAGTAATTTGATTGTTGTCTACAGCAACCGACATATCCTGAATATAAACAGATTTGATGTTCCTAACCGATTTAGATGCTTCGTTTATAACATTTTGTACAGCATCCTCAAAACTAACGGTTGAGTTTCCTAAAATTTCAATAACTTTTAAAACAGACATGGCATATAATTTAAATGGTTAATAATTACCTAAGGTATAATATATTATTAGCCAAAGCAATGATATAAATCAGTGAACTGAACATTATTCTAAAATATAACTGTTTAGTTCACTTTTAATTAAATAATGCTAAACATGATACTAAATTAGTTGAGTCAAAATTATTTCAACAAAGTGCCAAATAATAGATATTGTGTTCTGATTTATTTTACACTTCTCTTTCTTAAGGAGTTATGAGCCAAATAAAACAAACATCTTCCAGTATAATGTAATTTACTGTTGGTCAGGAATTTTTACGAATTCCACACGGCGGTTGTTGGCTTTTCCTTCCTCAGTATTATTATCAGCTAAAGGAACCCCTTCTCCAAATCCTTTTGAGCTAAGTCGTGCATTATCAATACCCATAGAAACCAATTGTTTTAATACAGCCTGGGCACGGTCTTCTGACAGTTGTTGGTTAAATTCATTATCGCCATCACTATCGGTATGGCCTTCAATACTAAATTTTAGTTCAGGATTGTCATACAGAATTTTATAAATCGAATTGATAACACCCATTGATTCGGGCTTAATCGTGGCTTTGTTTACATCAAAACGGATTCCGTTGGTTACAATTTTTCCATCCTGAAGGAATCGATCGTAATATTTTACACCTCCCTCAGCTATCCTTACATTTTTGACATAATAATGACCTTCCTGTAAGGTTCCGAAAATATAAGTATATAAAGTAAGTCCTTTAGGATCAAAATCAATACGGGGAACATTTATTAAGCGTGTTTCGTCAAGATAAGCCTTTAGTTTACCATTTGTATATGCAATCGCAATATGAACCCAACGCTTTTCGGGAAGTGATTGATCGGAAATTTCACTGAAACTATTAGTCCATCCCATCTGATTATGCTGAATTTTTATACTTGTATAACCTGACGGGCTACCTGATTTTTGATTTTTTCTATCATAAAGGTTAACTTCAAAGGTGCCAGTTCCACAAAATAAATCAAATTCAACGGTAAACACTTCGGGGAGATAATCTTTTTGAGGTTCTTTAAGGTAAGGTACAATAATTGGGGATCCGGCTCTAAACATAATTACATTTTCACCACCTAGTTGAGCTATTTCAACATTCCCTTGTTTTAAATCCCATCGTGATGGAAATTCCCCATTCTCTTCACCAATTAGATTATCCTCAAAAATCACTTTATCGCCGGGTACAAAATCGTATTTTGCCCAGTTCAGCGTTAACTTTGAAACTTCAGGCTGTTGTTGCTGTCCTTCACCCTGTACCTGTTCGCTTCTTTTCTTGCTTGCTTCTTTTTCTCTTTGTATGCTATCAGCTTTTTTCTTTGCCAAAGCTTTTTCAGCTTCATCAAATCCTTTGTCGATTGTTTTATCAATTTTTTGATCGGCTTTTTGCTCAGCTTTCCTTTCTATTTTCTTTTTGAGTTTTTCTAAAATTTGTGCTTCTGTCGGTACTAATGGGTAAAGAAATAACCCAAGCATTGCAAATAATATTATTTTTTTCATAACGATTTATTTTTAAACTGATTAGTAATTAATCAATTCTATAAAATTTACCCTTACTCCTACTTTTTACACTACTACTATGAAATAGATAAGATTGATCAATTATTTCTGTAGGAGCATAGATTAAAGGTATGAACTCAACAAACAAAACGCAATGATATATATCATTTTGAGGATCATTGGATTGGAATATCTCTCGAATATATTTAGAAATCAAAGCCTAATAATTGTTTAAAGAAAAAACAATTTGAAGATGGTATTAACTATTTAGGTGATATTTGAAGAAAGTGGATGCTAAAGGAATTCCCTATGGAACCGAGTATGAAAAAAACATATTTTAGGAGGAAAAAGAAAAAATGTTAGCCAATATTAGTTGCTACAAGCCCAATTGAATGTATTCTTAAGTGAAAAATTGTGTAACCTCCTGTTTTCGACATAAATTTC
>DEIV01000004.1 GCA_002352665.1 Flavobacteriaceae bacterium UBA2765 | reverse complement strand
TTTACTGAAAAATGATAGTTTATTCTTCAATACAAAGTCCATTATTTTAGATCGAACAGATTGGGGTATTTATTATCTTTCAGATAAGAACCCAAATCCAAAAGAAGGCGAAGAAGGTTTTTATGTATCAGATACCATTTTCATTGATACACATATTATTGCAACTAAACAACAATAATTTATTTCACACCAAATAGTTTATTAAATAAAGATTGCTTTTTTTCTTTAGACATGACTTTCATTTCTTCCTCAGGATGATCGCCAAAACCCATTGCTTTTGCTTTATGGCAATTTTTAACAATAATTTCTTCTACCATTTCATCATAGGTCATTCCTATTTTTTCAAAATAGTTAGTAAGAAACTTTTCAGAAGCATCCATTCCGTCAAACTCTTCTATAGCACATAAGGTTTTGTATAAAGGAATAACGGCATCTTTTACTTTTTCATGCACTGGTCGTCTATAGGCTGTATAGTCTATTACATTTCTATCAGCATCTACTTTCGTAATAAAATCTGTTACCACCCAATAATAACGTCCATCTTTTGCTAAATTTTTTACAACGGCCATTACATTTTCTCTGTCCTTTATATGATCCCAGACAATTTTAAACATGACTCTAGGCATATCAGGATGTCTAATCATATTATGCTGAGAACCTACCAATTCATCTTTTGAATAGCCCGAAATTTTTACAAATATATCATTTGCCTCAATTATTTTACCTTTTGGGTCAGTAACACTAATTAATACTTCTTCATCCGGAATGATAATTTCTTCGTCAATTGGCTTAGGACGGTCTTTTTTTGTAAGTCTTTTGTTGGTGGTATTTTCCATTATTACTTGATTTACAGAATATTCTCAAAGTTACACATTATAACGAAACAATAAAAGATGTTTAGGTGTTTTTTGGCAGTTCCATTATATTTAAATCCTGTAATTAAAATCAATTACAAATTTCTATATAGTAAATTTGATGGTATGTATCATTATTAAAAATATTAACCAATAGGAATTATTTTATAAATAACCTTTGGGTTTCTTGTATTGGTATTTATCCATGCCAGTAAAATTGCTGATTCATCTATTGAAGTAATAACGGCATGATTATTATTTGTTTCTGGATCACTTATTTCATTTTTACTTTTATTTTTAAGTGATTCTATTTCTTCCATTATTATTTTTGTATATCCCTTATCTTCTAATTCATAATAAGTTTCATAAACAACAAAAAACTTTCCATTAAGCGATATCATTTGAGGGTGACGTCCATCAGCACTCAATAATTCTCTTTCATTAAATTGCCCCTTCGTTTTAGAGGTGAAGAAAATTCCGGCATTATTATCTGCAGCGGTAAACCACAAAGCTCCTAAATCAGCACCATTCAAGGCTAATGAAGGTCCAGTATGAGGACATCCATTTATATGCCAATTATCCTTACTTATAGGTATTGGTGATGAAAATGTTTTGCCATTATCTTCAGATAAAACATAATACATATCTCTAATCTCAACATCACTTACAACAAAATTAGTGTTTAATACTTCTTCATCTTTTTCTATGATATTTCTATAAGCTACATGTATCCTTTTATGCTGATCAATATAAATTTCAGTTCTACAACATTCGCAAGTAGAACCTGCAATTGGAATTTCATTTTGAAAACCTTTATTCATATTCGTTTTAGCAAAATATAGCGTTTTTCCATTTCTACCTTTATGAATTGGCATTCTACTATCTAGCCAAGTAATTCCTATCTCTCCGTCTGGTAACATCGCGATATCAAAAAAACTTTGGCTTGTAGAGTTCGGATCTGCAGTAAGCTTAACTTTATCACTCCAAGTTTTTCCTTTGTCTGATGAAATTGTATAATACATCGTACCACCAAACATAGAGCGATTTGATTTTGCTTTTACTCTAAAAACTGCATAAATTATTCCCTTTGCAGTTATTCCCACCTTGGCCATGCTCTCTGCATGCATTTGCAATCCTTTTGAGGGAGAAACTGTGATTGGTTCAGAAAACTGCTGAGTTTCATTATCAAAAAATGCAAATTTTAGAATGTTTCGTTCTCTCTCCTTATACCACTCTGTCCAATTGATTAATATTTCACTATCCGAATTAAACAAAAAGACGCCTTCAGAGTTTACTTTTGAATCTGTAAGCCTATGATTATCAACAGTTATTTTATCATTTCCTTTATCAACAGTAGTTAATTTCTTTTCTTTACATGAAAGCATAAGTATTGATAATACCACACTCATAATTTTAATTCTGTTATATTTCATTTTTATAGTTTTTATAACCCATCTATCAAAATTAGAAATAGACGGGTGAAATTAATAAAATTAAATGTACTTAAAACTTATAATTCAGTCCGATTAAAAATGTACGTGGTAAACCAGGTTTATATGTTGTTTTGCCCCATGCTGTACTGGCTCTTGTAGAATATAAATCATCAGATAAATTCATTATGTTCATCCATAAACCTATATGTTCACCATCATAACCTAAGCGTGCATTAAACAAATCATATCCATCATACGTTACTTCATTTTTTTCTTCAGTAAAATATTCACCAACATGCTGCCATTCTAGTCCAAACCGTATACCTTTTAGAAACGGTGCTTTATAATCAATACCTGAATTTGACACCCAGTTTGGTGCTCCAGGCATCTCATTACCACTATAATCTACTGTGGGCTGCCCATCTTCAATTTTTGTTACAAAGTCAACAAATGTATGTTCAGAATAAGCGGCATTATATCTTAAACTTAAATTTTTTATAGATTTTAAGACTACCCCAAACTCAATTCCTTTATGTTCTGTTTCACCAACATTTTTATTTTCACTTACATCTATGCCTTCATATATTGTTCTTACAGAAACAACTTCGTTATTTCCTTTCATAATATAAGTTGCAAAATCTAAATATAATTTTTTATCAAATAAACTCATCCAACCTCCAACTTCAAAATTATCAAAAGTTGTTGCATCTAATAGCGGCACATCATCTTCTGCAAATAAATCACTAATACTTGGTGGTATAAAACCAACGCTATAATTAGTATAAAAACCAATATTATTCGTAGTATTAAAAACGAGTCCAATACGCGGGGTAACTGAATTATAAGTCTCTTTAGCATCTAAAGATGAAAAGTCTGAAGCATCATCAATATTATTTCTAAAATCATAACTATAGATATCATATCTCAATCCGGCATTAACTTTAAAATTCTCAAAAAGCTCTATATCGCCCATAATATAAAGTCCAGTATTGACAATATCTGTTTCATAATTTGATTTGAAGTTTCCTGTTTCTGTATACGATTCAAAAACACCATCTGCATTTCTATAGACTTCCAATATTTTAGCAAAAGCTTCTTTTGGACTAAAATCAATATTAGCACCAATCATTATATTAGATTTTAAGGCATCTAATTTAATATTATGTTGAAAATAAGCTACGTAACTATTAAAACTATTTTCATTTAATTCGCCAGATGTAAATGAGTCAGGAGCGGTTCTACTTGAAATTCTATAACTTGGGTTTTGCCCCATTACATTATCTCTAAAGACAAAAGTCAAAATAGAGGTGTTATTCTCATTCCAAGATTTATTTAACGTTGAGTTAAAGCGTAATGATTTTGCATCTCTAAAAGTAAAGGTATGATTTGATGTATAATCTTCATTTTCAAATTGTTCTTGCTCTAAATTACCACTCATTTCACTAAAATAATCTACGTAAGTAATTGTATTTGACCAATTTAAATCATCTGAAAAAGAATGTGTAATCTTACCAGTAATAGCAAGCTTGTCATAATCGCCATATTCACTAATTCCGTCTTCAACAGCTGACTTATATGTTGAAAAATATACTCCAGTTTTTCCTATAGTTGTAGAAACCTTGGCATCAGCTCTAAAATAACCATATCCATCACCACGTAAACCTACCTTACCTGTTAGTTTTTGAGTAGGTTTTTGAGTAATAAAATTAATAGATCCACCTATGGCTTCACCTCCATATAGGGCTGAGTAAGGTCCTTTTATAACTTCTACATTTTCAGTAGCTGCCATATTCATTTCTAATAAGGCATTATGATTAAAAACTCCATTTGGCCTAATTGGAATACCATCTTCTAGATAAAGGTATAAGCTTTTGGTAGAGATAGGTTGACGGATGGCCATCATATGTTGTTCATTTCCTAAATCAATCATGTGCACACCACTTTTCTGATTTAGAATTTGATCAACAGTGGTTGGATTTATCTCTTCAATTGTTTTCCTTGAAATAGATGTAATAGCAACCGGTAGCTCTTTACGTTTTTGTAAAACACGCGAAGCACTAACAACTACCATGTCTAAACCAATAGTTGCTTGCTCCATGGTAACAGTCATATTATTGCCTGCCTTAACTGTTATTGTATTGTATCCTAAATATGAGAAATTAAGCAACCCGCTTTGCTCTATATTATCTAAAATAAATGAACCTTTTTCATCTGTAGTTGTGCCTTCAGCAGCGTTATCATTTTTTACGTGAACTCCCACTAGGGGTTCATTACTTGTAACATCTATTACTGTTCCTATAACAGTAATTTTCTGGGACCATGCTGATAAAGTAATAAAACTTATCAGCATTATAAATATAAATTTATTCATGTCTTTTTGTATTTTTTATATTATTCAATTGTATTATAAAAAATCCCGGAAAGAAATTCACAAGCACTTTCCGGGCAATTACTAAATCAAATAAATAACCGTATTGTTTTTAAATATTAAGATTAATAATTATGTTTTAAAAAATGTATTTAGCATATATACTAAAACTACGACCAGGCTCAAAAATTCGGCCTCCTACAACATTATCTACTGTATTTTTAAAAGTAAAATTTAAGTGATCGTAATAAGCTTCATCAAAAATATTCAATGCGGCAGCTCCTAATTTCAATCCTTTTATAGGTTCTACTCCTAATCGGATATCAAATGTTGTATAACCTGGTGTAGGTACTGTCTCTTTAAAAGAAGCTGACAGCTGGTTTTGCTCTGCAACAATATGAGTACGTAAATCAAACCAATAAGACTTCTTTTCATACTTTAATCCCAAATGAGCACTGAAAGGTGCTACTTGAGCCAACGGTTCATCATAAGTTTCATTAGTAGCTTTGGTATATGCCATATCAGATAAAAATTCAAGATGTGAAGTTATTTTATAATTAAAAAAGGCATCAAATCCAACTTGATTGGCATCTACATTTACATATTGCTTTGCATGTGTAAATGGATTTACAAAAATAGTTTCAAAATTTGCATCATCATCTCTAACTATGGCTGATATATAATCTTTCATAATTGAATAAAACACACTTACTCCAATATTTATTTTATCTTTTCTATGCTTAACGGCCACCTCAAATTGATTGTTCTTTTCAGGATCTAAAAAAGGATTTCCAACATATTCATAAGAATCTGAACCAATAGAAAAGTGATAAATATATCGCTCTACCATTGAAGCAGACCTCGTACCTAACCCATAAGCCAATTGTACTTGTGTACCTTTATTTCTATACTTAAGTGCAAAATTACCATTGATAGTGCTTTCAGAAACATCATCAAACCCTACTCCGTATAATGTAGCAAAACCTGCGGCAGGATCGTCAATTTTAGCACGAAAAAAATCAACACGTAACCCCGCAGTAGCAGCCCATTTTTCAGATAATTTATAATTGGCTTCAGAAAATAAACCAAAGTCAGATGAGAAAGCATCTTGCCAAACGGCATCATAAAAAACCGGACGAGCATCTTCTGGAAATGCAGTGCCATCAGGTTTTAATTTGATAATTCTAGTACGCTCACCATCTCTACTGATAATATCAGCATCTATTCCTAAATATAGCAACCAACGATCATTAGGCGTTAGGCCTAATTCAAATTTACCACCATAGGTATTAGCTGTTACCGGTGTTTGAGCATCCATTTTCTTAAAACTTGGACGTTCATGATTGGTCATCAAATGATCAACAAAAGACAAATAGGACTTTATAGTTAGGCTATTGATCATGTCAGAAATTTTCTGAGCTTTATAATCAATTCCAAGTGAATAGCTATCATCTTTAGGCGAATCCATTGGTAAGCCTGCATGATCAATATCACTACCAAATTTTTGCCTCCAATCTACTTGTAATCTTTGATTATTTTTAGGATTATAGCCAGCTTTAATTGAGTAACTATCTGTAGTAAAAGATGCGGGCGTCTCTACGCCATTTCCGTCAGTATAATCATCAAAATCTCGATGTTCTCCGGTTACCGTAAAATCAAATTTATCAGCAGCATATTGTAATTCGGCTCCAGCCATAAAATTTTCGCCATTGGTTTCAAAACCACTTTGAACACTTCCATGAAAACCATAATCTTCAGGAGTTGGGGTTCGTGTAACCAAATTCACAATAGCTCCAAAATTTTGTCCATAACGAACCGTAAAAGGCCCTTTAACAACTTCAACCTTACTTACCTCTTCAGGTATTACATGAGCTGTAGCAGGATCCATTCTATTAGGACAAGCATGAACAACCTTTGTACCACCATCATATTTAATATTCATTTGTTCATATTTAAAAGCCCTAAAAGATGGCTCAGATGCCGTAGCACTACGTTTCTGAATACTAAATCCTGAGATATCATTAAAAAGTTCAGCTGCGTTACGTGCTTGGCTACCTTTTTTAGCATCGTCAATTACGATAACTGAATGAGAAATATCATCTAATGGATGTGACTTTACAACAATTTCATCTAAAGAAATTTTCTTTGAAACTAGACGAATACTTGATGTCTCTCCAGCAGGTAATTTTACCGTTTTATAGGACATATGCATGATTTCAAATACAGCTTCTTTAGATGCTTCTATACTAAACCAACCTTCTGTATTTGTTAAAGTATAAATATTAGAATTTACAACTTTAACCGTTGCGTTTTCAATAGGTTTTTTAGTTTGCTCATCAAGAATAGTACCTTCAAATACTATACTTTGAGCAAATAGTAATGTACTTACCAGTGTAAATACAACACTAATAAAAATTGATTTATTCATTATATATTTTGTTTAGTAAAGATGCCTAAAAAAGGATCTTTACATTAATCAGATGCACAATACACATATTCGGTATTGCACTAAATTTTATTATTTAACATAATTGATATTTAGTTTATGTTATAAACTAAAATAAGGAATGCTTCTTATTAAAATAATGACGTTTAACATCTTAGGGTAAGATTTGTTGCTATTGTGAATTTAGTAAGAAAGTTATTTACTTAATCTCTTTACTATGTCCAAACTGTATCAATTTAAAACAATTTGTATTCACTAAATGCCAAATTAATTCCCAAAAGAAAAACTAAAGCTTTATACAATAATAAGAAGAAATTTAAGCCACTAACTGAGGTGGACGGAATATGGCACTACTATATTCACTAATTATAAAATGCTTATAAAAATTAGAAGAAATCAGCTCTTTAAAATTAAATTCATAAGACGATATGTACCTATAAAAATCTAAAGTCGAAATAGGGTAATCATTCATGTTCAATGGAACAGTAGAAATAGGTTTTTCATTTTCAGATTGAGGTGCTTGTCTTTTAATCAATGCATTAAGATAGCAACGCCCATTACAATCTAGAATAGGCTTGTCTCTGTTTTCACAAAGCTCCTCGGCTATATAATCGTAATTGATATAATACACAATTAAAGGTCCTAAAGGACGCAACATTGCCATCATATAAAGAACAATAAAAATAATAGCAAAATCGTGTTTGTTCAAATCTAAATATATTTAAAGTACAAAGGTATTATTTATTTTATTAATCTGTGTAACAAAATACTATTTTGTCTTTAATTAAAATTTCTTGTATTTTAACCCAAATTGGTTACTTTATTAGTAATTTTGATATTGTAAAAGTAAATCAGAAATGATCATTTTCAAATTGAGTAACCTTATTTACAAAGACGTTTGTATTAAAATCAAACGACCGGATAATATCTCCGCCTAAGTCTATCTAAGACAATACTTTTTTTTATTCTACTATTTTTCTCATAACAATTTTCAAATTCAAAATTAATATAATGAAACTACCCTATGCCGAACCCTATAAAATTAAAATGGTTGAGTCTATAAAAAGATCAACTAAAGAACAACGCAAAAAATGGATTAAAAAAGCCCATTACAATTTATTCAACTTAACTTCAGAAAAGGTATTTATTGATCTACTTACTGATTCTGGCACTGGTGCAATGAGTGATCAGCAGTGGGCAGCAATGATGACTGGAGATGAAAGTTATGCAGGTTCTCAATCTTATTTAAAATTAAAAAAAGTAATAAAAAAAATAACCGGTTATACTTATTTTTTACCAACACATCAAGGTAGAGCAGCTGAAAATGTTTTGTTCTCTGTGCTGGTTAAAGAAGGTAATTTGGTTCCTGGTAACTCCCATTTTGATACTACAAAAGGTCATATTGAATTTAGAAAAGCAACAGCTGTTGATTGTACAATTGATGAAGCTTTTAATACAACTATTCATCACCCTTTTAAAGGAAATATAGATCTTGAAAAACTTGAGAAGGTTTTTACTGAAAACCCTAAAGATAAAATTCCGTTTGTAATTCTTACCATTACTTGTAATAGTTCGGGTGGTCAACCTGTTTCAATGAAAAACATTAAAGCCGTTTCAAAACTCTGTAAATCATATGATATCCCTCTATTCTTTGATTCAGCTAGATTTGCTGAGAATGCCTATTTTATAAAAACAAGAGAGAAAGGTTACATGGATACGTCTATCAAAGAAATTGCAAAAGAGTTCTTTTCATATGGAGATGGAATGACCATGAGTGCAAAAAAAGATGGTTTGGTAAATATGGGTGGATTTATTGCCTTAAATAGTGAAAAGATATATAAAGAAGCTTCTGTTTTTAATATCATGTATGAAGGTTTTTTAACCTATGGCGGTATGAATGGTAGAGATATGGCAGCATTAGCAGTAGGTTTAGATGAAGCAACGGAATTTAATTATTTAGAAAGTCGAATTGAGCAAGTGGCATACTTAGGCAAAAAATTAACAGAATATGGAGTTCCGGTACTGCAACCATTTGGTGGACATGCTATTTTCATAGATGCTAATAAATTTGTACCAACGATTCCTAGAAATGAATATAGAGCTCAAGCATTGGCAATTGAATTGTATATTATTGGTGGGATAAGAGGTGTTGAAATAGGTACTGTATTGGCTGACAGAGATCCTTTTACTAGAAAAAACAGGTATCCTGAATTAGAATTAGTGCGTTTGGCAATTCCGCGAAGAACCTATTCACTTAATCATATGAAATATATAGCTTCTGTATTGAAAAATATTTATGATACTAGGCAAAAAGCTAAAACCGGATATATAATTGTGGATGAAGCACCAATCATGAGACATTTTACTGTAAAATTTAAAAAAATTAAAAAATCTACTCGGAAATAACTTGAATAACCTCTGTTTTAGACATTGTTAATAAAATTCGACTATCCGTGTAACTTTTATGACATAAGTCATGTTTTTATCTTTTCATTAATAATACTTTTGGCGTAATTAAAGATAATTGTATCTTTTTTTTAAATTTACTAATTTAAACCAATCTATTATGTTATCGAAAAAACAAGCTCGTGCTTTTTTTCTTGGAGGAACCCTAGTTACATTCCTAATTTTTATAGGATTAACTATATACTCTTTAAGTGAAAGCCAAGATCAGAGTAATTATCAAAACATTACGGAAGAAGTTTCCCGTGGTAAACATTTATGGGAAAAAAATAACTGTATGGGGTGTCACACCATAATGGGAGAAGGCGGTTACTATGCCCCTGAATTAACAAAAGTAGTTGAACGTAGAGGCGAAGCATATATTAAAGCCGCCTTAATGTCTGAAGCACCATGGCAAGTCAATGGCAGGAAAATGGTAGCTTATAATATGTCGGAGGCAGAAGCAAATGACATGGTTGCTTTTTTTAAATGGATTGGAGAAATTGACTTAAACGGATTTGAAACGGTAGTATCACCGCTTGCAAAAGACAAAATTAACAACTAAACTAAAAACATCATGAAATATAAATCACAAAAGGTAGCTTATTGGTTTTTTGCCTTATCAATGTTACTATTATCATTACAATTAGTCTATGGTTTTATCATGGGATTTGCCCATGCCGGTATGGATGGTCTCCATGAATGGATTCCTTTTAATACTGCAAAGGCAGTTCATACTAACCTTTTAGTAGTTTGGTTATTATCTGGATTTATGGGAGCTGCATACTATATCATTCCTGAAGAAGCTCAACATGAATTAGTGAGCGTAAAATTAGCTTATGTGCAATTAATATCTTTAGCACTTGTTGGTGTTGCAGCTATAGTTGGTTATCATTTTAATTATTGGGAAGGTCGTAAATTCTTAGAAATACCAAGACCGTTAGATTATTTAGTGGTAGTAAATGTATTACTATTCTTAGGACTCATTTTAATTACTTTATTTAAAGGAAAACGAAAAACTACAACCGCACTAGTGTTGTCTATGGGGTTACTCTTTGCGGCACTACTCTACTTACCAGGTATGCTTGATTTTGACAGTCAAGTACTCGATTCTTTCTTTAGATGGTGGGTTGTTCATTTATGGGTAGAAGGTGTTTGGGAATTAATTATGGGTGGTATTCTATCATTCTTATTGATAAAACTTACTGGCGTTGACCGTGAAGTTATTGAAAAATGGCTATATGTTATTGTAGGATTGACTTTCTTATCCGGTATTTTAGGTACAGGACATCATTACTATTATATTGGTGTAAATAAAATTTGGTTAATCGTTGGTGGTATATTCTCTGCTTTAGAACCATTAGCATTTTTAGCAATGGCTTTATTCGCTGTAAATATGTATAGAAAAGGCGAAAAAAAGCATCCAAATAAAATTGCTCTATATTGGACATTAGGTTCTGCAATTGTATCATTCGTAGGTGCAGGATTACTTGGTTTTGCACATACATTACCACAAACAAACTTGTATACGCATGGTACAATAGTTACAGCTATGCATGGCCATCTTGCATTTTGGGGTGCTTACGCGATGATTGTATTTGCTATAATAAGTTATGCCTTACCAAATATGACGGGCAGAAAATATTATGATAGTTCTCGAGGTAGAATGGCTTTTTGGCTATCAAATATAGGTATGATTGGGATGACTGTTGCTTTTGGTGTTGCCGGTGTAGCACAAGTTTATATGGAACGTATTATGAAAATAGACTTTATGAAAGTGCAATTAGAAATTCAAGTTCATTTTATCGTCTTAATCATCATGGCTACATTATTTTCTGTTGGCATAACATTATATATCATAGAATTCATTAAACATGGAAAACCAACTGACGAAGCCTTAGAAGTAAAGACTCAATAGCTTAATAAGTAACTTTTTATACAATTAACCAGAATTAATAGGTAGATATCTACCTATTAATTCTGGTTTTTTTATTCGATTAATCTACTGAAGTTCAAGTTTATAAAATAGTAATTGTAGCTATTAAAGACATTTTTATCTTTTTTTTAGTAAATATGACATAAGTCATATTTAGCCAATACAGGTTGTGCTACTTTTGTCACATATAATCGTAACTTTTGTTACACCAAGTACTAATTCTATTAACTAATAGTAAAGATAAGTATCACTAAGTTAAATTTTAATTAAATGAAAAAACTAAATTTATTAATTGTACTAATCGTTATGGCAGCATTATCATTTAGTTGTAAAAACGATAAAAAAGAAGAGTTAAAAAAAGTTGATGATAAAAAATCGACAGAAATCGCAATAACCGATGCAGAAATGGAAAAAGGAGCCGCCATCTTTTTTGACCGATGTGCCGGCTGTCATGGTTCTTCTCGTAAAGGTGCGACCGGACCTTCATTATTACCTGATGGCGATGGTAAAAGTGCGGCTACAAAAGCATTGGGTGTTGCCGGAATTAGAGCATTTATAGAAAATGGCACACCTGCCGGAATGCCGGAATGGAAAGGAATTCTTCCAGAAGAAGAAATTGAATTAATGACTCGTTTTTTACAAGTTGAACCACCAGTTATTCCACCATATGGTATAAATGAAATCAAAAAAAGCTGGAAACTTATTATTCCCGTGGCTGACAGACCAGCAAAACCAGAGCATACTAGAAATATCAAAAACTTTTTTGGAGTTATTATGAGAGATGCAGGAAAGGTGGCAATCATTGACGGTGATACTAAAGAAAAATTAGCTGTTTTAAAAACAGGTTTTGCCGTACATATTTTAAGAACTTCCGCTTCTGGTAGATATATTTATTCTGTGGGTAGAGATGGTAGAATAACCATGATTGACACCTATTCAAAAGTGCCAACAATTGTTGCTGAAGTAAAAGGTGGTTTTGATGCACGTTCTGTTGAAGTATCAAAATATAAAGGCTATGAAGATAAATATTTAGTATTTGGTGGTTATAGTCCTAGCCATATTGCAATATTAGATGCACAAACTTTAGAACCTTTAAGTGTTACAGAAACGAAAGGAAATGCTTGTGATGGTGATAAAGAATTTATTGAAGAAGCACGTGTAGCATCAATTGTTGCTTCTCATACTGACCCTGTTTGGATCTGCAATGTTAAAGAAACAGGTATGGTTTGGATCGTTGATTATACTGATCCTAAGAACCCGGGAATGACTCAAATTCCTTCAGCTAGATTCTTACATGATGGTGGGTTTGACTCAACTGGACATTATTTCTTAGTGGCTGCAAATGCAAGTAATAAAATAGTGGTCATTGATGTACCCAATAAAAAATTGGTTAAAATTATTGAAACTGGTATAAAACCACATCCTGGAAGAGGTACTAATATTAAGAATGATTTAGGTAACCTATGGGTAACATCACATTTAGGCGAAAATAAATTATCCCTTATTAAAACCAATAAAGGTGAAGGTCAATGGACAGTTGTAAAAGAAATAAAAGCTTCTGGTAATGGTGGTGGTGCATTATTTGTAAAATCGCATCCAAAATCCAAACACCTTTGGGTAGATAGAACATTAAATCCTGATGCCAAATTAAATTCCGCAGTTGATGTGTTCGATACAAATACCTTAGAATTAAAGAAAACACTTCAAGCTCCCGAAGGCGTCGATGGAAGAGCTGTGCACTTTGAATACAACAAAGCAGGTAACGAAGTTTGGGTTTCTTATTTTATGGGTGAAAAAAGTGCTATTGTTATTTATAATGATAAAACTCTTGAAGTGAAACAAATTATTCAAGGTGATTGGGTACAAAATCCAACTGGTAAATTTAATGTTTACAATACAACTAACGACGTTTACTAACATTTTTCTTAATACCATTCGGCAGAGAATTTCTGCCGAATGGTTTAAATTATATTACTAATTATGAGGACATTAATCATATCCTTTGGGCTCCTATTGCTTTCGCTCAATCAACTATATGCACAAGAAAAGGCCGTAGATACACTTAAAGTTGAACAATTAAATGAGGTTGTTGTTACTGCTCAATATGTACCACAATCAGAAAAAAATGCTATCTATAAAGTTAAGGTTATTACGACAAAAACCATAGAGCGTAAAGCTGCAAACAACTTGAGAGAATTATTGCAACAAGAATTAAACCTAGATTTAGCTCAAAATTCTGTTTTTGGTTCTAGCATTGCCTTGCAAGGTGTTTCAAAAGAAAATATAAAAATACTTATTGATGGTACACCCGTGATTGGTCGATTAAACGGCATCATAGACCTCAGTCAAATAAACCTATTAAATATAGAAAGAATAGAAATTATTGAAGGCCCTGTATCAGTTTTTTATGGGACTGATGCAATGGGAGGAATTATAAATTTAATCTCTAAAAAGAATCAAAAAGAAACTGTTGAAGGTAATGTTTCTGCTTATTATGAAAGTATTGATGCAACAAATTTAAATGCAAATGTTGGTTTTAAATTTGGCGATAATAATATTAAAATAAATGGAGGGACTTATAAATTTAATGGTTTAAGCACGGTAAGTAGTAATGAAGCTACAAGGAATTTAAATTGGGAAGAAAAGGATCAATATTTTACAAGCTTAATGTATGGTAGAAAATTAAAGGATTTACAACTTCGTTTTAACAGCAATTTTTCAAACGAAAAATTAATTTCAATTGGTGAACCTGACAGAAAAGGCAATATTCAAGATAAAGACTATTATACCAGAAGAATTGACAACTCAATTAATTTAGAAGGAAAAGTAGTTGGCAATAAATTTATAAAAGCCACCATAACCTATTTAGATTACCAAAGATATCATAATACTTTTGACGTTGACTCAGAAACTTTAATTACAAAAAAAGCTGATTCAGACAATAAAAATGATAATATCGTTAAATTTAATTATGGTGGATTTATGGCACAATTGGGTAAAAGTGAATTTAATAATAAATTAAATTTTGCCATTGGTACTGATCTAAAAACTGAGTCTACATCTGGAGAACGAATCTTAGATGAAAAACAAACCATTAAAACCTATGCCCTTTTTAGTAGCGTAAATTATAAAGTACTAGAAAATTTTGAAATTCAACCTGCGGTTAGATATACTTATAATAGTAGTTATGGCTCCTTAATGTCTCCTGCTTTAAATTCAAAATTTAAAATTAACAATAATAACACAATTCGATTTTCATATGCCCGTGGTTTTAGGGCACCTTCATTAAAAGAATTGTTTTTAGATTTTCATTTAACGGCTGGTCCTTTTACATATATTATATCCGGTAATGAAGATTTAGAAGTTGAAAAATCACATAGTTTTAATTTGCAATATTCTTATTGCAAATCATTCAACAACTCAAACTCAATAAAAATTGAACCATCATTATTTTATAATGACATTTCTAACCTAATAGCATTAAGCGAGTTAGTAGATTTTAATAGAAATTATATTAATGTTGATCAATTTAAATCTATTGGTGGAAAAATTGACTTTTCTTATATAATTGCAAATCACCTCAGTGTAAGAACTGGAATTTCATTAATAGGTCGTTATAATAAATTTAATGAAGAGTTTAATTCAGAAGAGTTTTTATTTGCTCCTGAAGTCACATCAAATGTCAATTATCAAATAAAAAATATTGGTGTTGATGTTGCTGTATTTTATAAATATACCGGAAAAAGAGATGGATTTTTCATTAATGAAGACACTAATAATTTAGAGAAAATAACAAGAGATGATTTCAATAATTTAGATGCAAGCTTGTCAAAATATTTCTTAAAAAATACGCTAAACATGTCTCTTGGGATTAAAAATATTTTTGATGTTGAAAATATTGAAACAACAAATCAAATTGGCGAAGCACATGCAAGAGATTTACAGCTTTGGGGAAGATCACTTTTTATAAAAACAACTTTTAATTTTTAATAATATTACAAATAGATATAGTCATGAAAAAGTTACTTTATTTAACAATCCTAGTTATACTTTGTGTAACTACATTAACTGCTCAACAGTTTGATCTATCAGCTGAAGTAAGACCTCGTTATGAAAATAGACATGGTTATAAAACGCTTCTGAATAAAGATACAGATGGCGCAAACTTTGTTTCGCAACGTACACGGATAAATTTTAATTTTGAACAAGACAAAATTCGATTGGGTGTAACACTTCAAAATGTAAGAGTTTGGGGAGATGTTAGTACCTTGGCTAGTGATGACAATGCAACTGCATTACACGAAGCATGGGCAGAAGCTTTATTATCAGATAAAATTTCTTTAAAATTGGGGCGTCAAGAAATTGTTTATGATGATCATCGAATTTTTGGTAATGTAGGTTGGGCACAACAAGCAAGAAGTCATGACGCATTCTTATTTAAATTTAAACCAAATGATAAAAACAGAGTAGATGTTGGTTTAGCTCTCAATGCAGATAATCAAAGTTTAACCGATGCTTTATACAGTAATGCCGCAGGTTACAAGGCTTTTCAATATGTTTGGTATCATGGTGATTTTAATAAATTTGGTTTGAGTGTATTGCTTTTAAATACAGGAATAGAATATTTAGAGAATATTGGATTACCAAATGAAGAGCAAACAGTTAATTATATGCAGACTATCGGCCCTCGATTAACATATAAATCAGGAAAATTTAACGCCAATATAGCTGCATATTTACAAACAGGAAAATCATTAGAAGCAGATGTGAGTGCTTCTTATTTTACAGGAAATGTTGGCTATAAGGTAAGTGATAATTTTACAATTGGAGTCGGCATGGAATATTTATCCGGTAAAGACATGAATAGTATAGACACAGACGTTAAATCGTTTGCTCCTTTATTTGGTACCAATCACAAATTTAATGGTTGGATGGATTATTTTTATGTTGGTAATCATGGTGGTTCAGTTGGTTTAACAGATATCAATGCAACTCTGGCCTTTAAGAAAGATAAGTTTTCGGTAAAATTAATTCCGCATTTCTTCTCAGCTGCAGCTGATGTTTTTAATGGCTCAACAAAAATGGATGCTAATTTAGGAACCGAGATTGACCTTACAGCAGGATATAAGGTTGCAAAAAATATAACATTGAGTGCAGGTTATTCTAAAATGTTTGCAACGGATACTATGGAAGTATTAAAAGGTGGAGATAGAGATGTAGATAATAGCTGGGGATGGATCATGTTCACATTCAAACCCAAACTTTTTTCGTCAACCCTAAGTAATAATTAGTTCATATTTAGTTAATAGTAGTTAGCCAGAGGTGATAATTAAAAAAAATTAACTCTGGCTTTTTTTGTAAATTTACGCCTTCTTTAATATTCATATGATGACCTTAAGTCAACATATGAATTATAATAACAAACAATGAGCAACGAACCATATTATCATCAAATAGGAAAAGAAGTTGATGTATTTGAGCATTCCTATAAAAATAAAATTCCGTTTTTATTAAAAGGCCCTACAGGAACAGGTAAATCGCGTTTTATTGAATTTATGTCAAGTAAATTAGATAAAAAATTACTTACCATTGCCTGCCATGAAGAAACTTCTGCTACAGATTTAATTGGTCGATTTATTATTAAAGGTTCCGAGGCCATTTGGTTAGATGGCCCGTTGACAACGGCCGTAAAAGAAGGGGCAATCATATATCTTGATGAAATTGCTGAAGCCAGACCAGATGTAATTGTTGCCATTCATTCATTAACAGATCATAGAAGAGAATTATATATTGATAAATTAGGTGAAACTATAAAAGCTCATAAAGATTTTATGTTGGTTGCATCATTCAATCCCGGTTAT
>DEIV01000074.1 GCA_002352665.1 Flavobacteriaceae bacterium UBA2765 | reverse complement strand
ATAATATCTTCATAATGCCATTGTACAGTGTCAATCCATGATTTTCTATATAATAAATGCTCCAAAGTATTATTATCATAAGAGTTTTCAAAAGACTGATCAACAGTATCTTTAATATGATATTTTTTTATTACTTGGTCAAATAAAGTGTTAAAATCTAATGCTTTCATGTATGTTTTTTATTGTTTTAATTATGTTAGATACTTTAAGAAAATTTTCTTTCAATTATTGATATTAAACGTTCTTCATATTCCTCTTTACCTGTCCAATCATAATCTGGTTTTATCTGCTTATAAATAAAATCTTTTGCTTCTTTTTCAGATTTTAGGGTATTGAGTTGCGATAAGACTCTATTAAAATCGGCTTGACTAAAATTAAACAAATGTTTTACAAAGGCAATTCTATCATTAAGCCCAATTTGAATGGTTGTGGTAAACAACTTATCATTTAAAGTTTTCTTTTCATTAATTTTTTCAACATCCTCGTCAAAAAGTGTTGCCGTTTTATCTGCCGAAACAGAATCTTTAAATTCTTCTTTTGAGCTAATTTGATTAGGTTTTAGACTTCCAATATCAATTTTAACCTTATCAAATGTAGGTTCAAAGATGTTTTCATCATTACGTTCTTCTGCCTGTGTCTCTATGGGTTTAATAGCAGGACTTGCAACTTTTTCAATTTCTTTAACCTGTGGTTTTACAACTTCTTTTTTATCAAATTCAGTTTCAATATCCTTTATCAACTCTTCTTTCGTCTTTTGTATATTTGGTGTTGTTACTATATAATCATCAACAAAAGCAAGCACAGATAATTTTTCATAGACCAGTCTGGCTTTCTCTTTTAAAGCGACAACTTCATCTCTGTTTTTCATTTGTAAAATGCTGTGAGCTAGACTCACTAGCTCAGCTTCTAGTTTTTTGTGCATAAAATGATGCTTTTATTTATTAAGTAGGACTAATTTTTTAATAAATTTGTTTCAGATTTTTAAATCGAAAAAAATAGTATTCACCTTTCAAGCCTGAAAATTACAAAATGTTTCTCGAAAATACCGTAAATCAAGCAGAACAATTTGGTTGGATAGAAGTAATTTGTGGTTCTATGTTTTCCGGTAAAACAGAAGAGTTGATAAGAAGGCTTAAAAGGGCTCAATTTGCCAAGCAAAAAATTGAGATTTTTAAACCGGAAATTGATATTAGATATCATGATGATAATGTGGTGTCTCATGATGCAAATGAAATACGTTCAACCCCTGTTCCTGCGGCCGCAAATATCAGAATTTTGGCCACTGATGTTGATGTAGTTGGTATTGATGAAGCTCAGTTTTTTGATGATGAAATTATAGCAGTATGTAATGATTTGGCGAATAGAGGTATTAGAGTTATTGTTGCCGGATTAGATATGGATTTTAAAGGCAATCCCTTTGGTCCTATGCCCGGGTTAATGGCTACTGCTGAGTATGTTACCAAAGTACACGCGGTATGTACAAAAACAGGGAATCTAGCACATTATAGTCATAGAAAGGTTAAAAATGATAATGTTGTGTTTTTAGGAGAAACTGAAGAATATGAGCCCTTAAGCAGAGCGGCTTATTATAAAGAACTTTTACAAGAAAAAGTTAGTAAAATGGATGTTAAAGATGCTCAAAAAATTTCTCCTAAAGAAAAGCAATAGATGGCTGTAGTTCACCAAACCATTTTGGAAATAGATTTAAATGCACTGCAGCATAATTTTGAATATCTTACATCTACACTTCATCAAAATACCAAAATATTAGCTGTAGTAAAAGCATTTGGTTATGGAACCGATGCCAGTATAATTGCTAAAAAATTAGAAAATTTAAACGTTGATTATTTTGCTGTGGCCTATGCAAAAGAAGGTGTTTCTTTAAGAGATGCCGGAATAAAAACACCTATATTAGTATTACATCCCCAAATTATTGATTTTAGGACCCTAATTGAACATCATTTAGAACCAAACCTTTACAGTAAAAGAGTGTTGGAATCTTTTATTCAAGAAGGCGAATCTCAGCATCTAAAAAATTATCCAATTCATATTAAATTTAATACCGGCCTGAATAGATTGGGGTTTTCAGAAAACGATATTGATATGATTATTTCTTCAATTAAAAACACCAAGTCTGTAAAAATCACCTCTGTTTTTTCACATTTAGCGGCGAGTGAAGATAAGAGTGAAAAAGATTTTTCTAAACATCAAATTAATACTTTTAAAAAGGTTACAGATCAATTGACATTAAAATTAGAATATAAGCCCATACTACACATGACAAATACTTCGGGCATCTTAAATTACCCAGAAGCCCATTTTGATATGGTTAGGGCGGGTATTGGTTTATTCGGGTTTGCTAATGATGAATTGCATACCAAAAAATTAAGGAATGTAGCTGCATTAAAGTCCATTATTTCTCAGATTCACACTATTGAAAAAGATCAATCTGTAGGTTATAACAGGGCTTTTATATCAGATAAATTGATAAAAACTGCCACCATACCCATAGGTCATGCTGATGGTATTCATAGAGCATTTGGTAATGGTAAAGGATATGTAACCATACTAGGTGAAAAAGCACCAATAATTGGTAATGTTTGTATGGATATGATTATGGTTAATATTACTGATATCAATTGCAAAGAAGGTGATGAGGTTATTGTTTTTGACAATCAAAGTACTGTTGACGATTTAGCAAAAAGGATCAATACTATTTCGTATGAAATTTTAACCGCTATTTCTCAACGTGTAAAAAGAATTGTTAATTAATTGTTAATTTTTGTATATTAGCATACTATTAACCTATAAAACTAAATAATCATGTTTAAAGAATTTAAGAATTTTATTATGAGCGGCAATGTTATTGATTTTGCCGTTGCGGTTATCATGGCAGGAGCCGTTGGACTTGTAGTGAATGGATTTGTAAATGATATTGTTATGCCTGTAGTTGGTCATTTTGCCGGTGGGGTTGATTTTGCAAACTTAAAAGTTGTTCTTACCGAAGCTTCAGGAGTAGAAGGGGCTGATGGATTTGTTGCTGAAAACGCTATTAGATGGGGTGCATGGGTCAATACGCTTGTAAATTTGATCATTGTTGGGTTTGTAATGTTCATGATTGTTAAAGCCTATAACAAAACAAAAGCACCTGTTGAAGAAGCTGCTCCGGCGGGACCTTCTCAAGAAGATTTATTGGCTGAAATTAGAGATCTATTGAAAAAATAAAAATTACCAAAATCAATTAACCTAAAAAACCCTTGCCGATTTGGTAAGGGTTTTTTTAGGCACTTTCATAAGT
>DEIV01000079.1 GCA_002352665.1 Flavobacteriaceae bacterium UBA2765 | reverse complement strand
TCGCATATAATTTTAAGGATAAAAAATCATCGCTGAAAAACAAATTTGTTGATACTAATCAACTATATTTAGCTTTGTAGTTATATCGAACTCGCGTTAAATAAACAAGAATAATATTTTAACCATACTTATTAAGTCCATTGCAACAAAGAGATTATTTGAATTATTTTTTATTAGTCTAAATTTAAAGTTAAAACTTACAGATTTTTTTAAGACATTGTTAAAAGAACTCGAAAAAAGGAAGACCCGATAACATCTTACTTGAATCTAGCATAAAATTATGTTCATTTCTTGTTTATAAGTTCGCCTACGCATAGAGATCAATGAATAATTATTTATTAATTTGCTCGTTATTAGATTATGTCTGTAAATTTGCTTACACAATTATGCTATGATATTAATATCTAAATTTTTAATTCCAAAGAATTATACCGGATTGGCTGTATATCCATTTATTTTTTTAAAAAATAAATCTTTGTATAACAATTGGGTTCTAATCAATCACGAACGAATTCATTTAAGACAACAAAAAGAGCTATTATGGATTTTCTTCTTTTTATGGTATACTCTTGAGTTTATTTATCATCTAATCAGGTTAAGAAATTGGAATAAAGCCTACCGCAGTATAAGTTTTGAAAAAGAGGCTTATGAAAATGAGGGTAATCCTAACTACATAAAAGATCGAAAAAGTTGGTCTTTTATCAATTATTTCTTGTGATAATTACCCCTTTTTAGATTCCCTTCCTAATTCTATTTTAAGAGTGCCTTTCAATTAATAATTGTAAATTGCACCGTAAAATTTTTTTCGTTGTTATGGAGCAAATTCAAGCCTACATTCCCAAAAATAAAATCAGAATAGTTACCGCCGCTTCCCTTTTTGATGGTCATGATGCCGCTATCAATATTATGCGTAGAATAATTCAAGCCACTGGTGTTGAAGTTATCCATTTAGGTCATGATAGAAGTGTTGAAGAAGTTGTAAATACAGCTATTCAAGAAGATGCCAATGCCATTGCCATGACTTCTTATCAAGGTGGACATAATGAGTATTTTAAATATATGTATGACCTTTTAAAAGAAAAAGGAGCTTCGCAAATTAAAATTTTTGGTGGTGGAGGTGGTGTTATTTTACCAGAAGAAATTAAGGATTTAATGGATTATGGAATCGCTAGAATTTACACTCCAGATGATGGCAGAAAAATGGGCTTGCAAGGCATGATTAATAATATGATTGAGCAATGTGATAGTCCTCTCCCAGCTTCCCCACAAAGGGAAGAAGTCATAGATCGACTTAAAAAAAAGGATGTCAATACTATTGCGAGATTAATTACGATGGCAGAAAATAATTATTCAGCATATCATAAGATTTTTACGCCATCAAAAAATAACGTTCCTGTTTTAGGAATTACAGGTACAGGTGGTGCTGGAAAATCATCGTTAGTTGACGAATTGGTAAGAAGATTTTTAACTGATTTTAAGGATAAAACTTTAGCAATAGTATCTGTTGACCCCTCTAAAAGAAAAACAGGAGGTGCCTTGTTGGGAGATAGAATAAGAATGAATGCCATTAGAAACGATCGAGTTTATATGCGTTCTCTTGCCACCAGACAATCTAATTTAGCACTATCGAAACATGTAAGTGATGCTATTTCAATTTTAAAAACAGCCGCATATGATTTAATTATTTTAGAAACATCAGGAATAGGACAATCTGATACAGAAATTTTAGATCATTCTGATGTTTCATTATATGTTATGACACCCGACTATGGTGCTGCAACACAACTTGAAAAAATTGACATGATTGATTTTGCCGATGTTATTGCACTTAATAAATTTGATAAACGTGGCGGTTTGGATGCTTTACGCGATGTAAAAAAGCAATATCAACGCAATCATAATTTATGGGATAGCAATTTTGAAAAAATGCCAATTTTCGGAACAATTGCTTCCCAATTTAATGACCCTGGAGCCAATTCTTTATATAAGACACTTATTGAAAAAATCAACAATAAGACCCAGGCTAATTTCAAAAGTAATTTGGAAATTTCAGATGAAATATCAGAAAAACAGTTTATTATCCCACCCAATAGAGTGCGATACCTTTCTGAAATAACTGAAAATAATCGAAATTATAATATAGGGTGCTTAGAGCAAAAGGAGATAGCTCAGCAATTATTTGGTGTTTTTAAAACAATTTGTTCTGTTGCAGCTATTAAAGAAAATCTGATCACAAGCACCGTGAATAAAACAAACAAAGAGCATTCCTTTTTAACAAATACCGGTCTAAACGAAGAAAAAATTCTTCATTCTGCTTTAAATGACATTTCATCTTCCAATATTCAGGAAGGCACGAATGATGAGGTATCTCGATCTCAATTTCTGAAATTACTCTTCAAAGAATTTTCCCGAATTAAAATGGACTTAAATCCTCATCATTGGGAATTAATTTTGAATTGGTCAGCAAAAAAGCAATCGTATATAGATCCTATATATTCATTTAAAGTTCGTAATAAAGAAATCAAGATCCAAACGCATACCCAATCATTGTCTCATTTACAAATCCCTAAAATTGCATTACCAAAATATGAAGCTTGGGGTGACATACTACATTGGAGATTTCAGGAAAACGTACCGGGTCAATTTCCTTATACCGCAGGAATTTATCCATTTAAAAGGACGGGTGAAGATCCGGCAAGGATGTTTGCCGGTGAAGGTGGTCCAGAACGTACCAATAGGCGTTTTCACTATGTAAGCTTTGGTCTAAAAGCCAAACGCTTGTCTACCGCTTTTGATTCTGTTACATTGTATGGAAACGACCCTGATCTGCGTCCTGATATTTACGGTAAGATTGGAAATGCCGGAGTTTCTATTTGTTGTTTAGATGACGCCAAAAAATTATATTCAGGTTTTGAATTGACCAACCCTATGTGTTCAGTTTCCATGACCATCAATGGTCCGGCACCTATGCTATTAGGTTTTTTTATGAATGCCGCTATTGACCAAGAATGTGAAAAATATATCAAAGATAAGGGCTTAGAAAAAGAAATTGAGAAAAAAATTCAAAGTATATACACAAAAAAAGATGTTGATAGGCCTTCATACCAAGGAGATCTACCAGAAGGCAATAACGGATTAGGATTAATGCTTCTGGGCGTTAGTGGAGATGAAGTTTTGCCAAAAGATATCTATCAAAAAATTAAATCTGAAACCATTTCTAAAGTTCGTGGTACAGTTCAAGCAGATATATTAAAAGAAGATCAAGCACAGAATACCTGTATTTTCTCAACTGAATTTGCGTTAAGACTTATGGGTGATGTACAAGAATATTTCATTGAAAATAAGATTCGTAATTTTTATTCTGTTTCTATATCCGGCTATCATATTGCTGAAGCAGGTGCTAACCCAATTTCTCAATTGGCATTTACACTTTCTAATGGATTTACCTATGTAGAATATTACTTATCAAGAGGAATGGATATTAACAAGTTTGGTCCTAATCTTTCCTTCTTTTTTTCTAATGGAATTGATCCTGAATATGCTGTTATTGGAAGGGTTGCTCGTAAAATATGGTCAAAAGCCATGAAATTAAGATATGGTGCTGATGACAGAGCTCAAATGTTGAAGTATCATATTCAGACTTCCGGACGTTCATTACATGCCCAAGAAATAGATTTTAATGACATCCGAACCACACTACAAGCTTTATATGCTATTTATGATAATTGTAATAGCTTACACACTAATGCTTATGATGAAGCCATTACAACGCCGACTGAAGAATCTGTAAGAAGAGCCATGGCTATTCAATTAATAATCAATAAAGAATTAGGCTTGGCTAAAAATGAAAATCCAATTCAAGGAGCATTTATTATTGAGGAATTAACCGATTTGGTAGAAGAAGCGGTCTATGTTGAGTTTGACAGAATTACGGAACGTGGTGGCGTTTTAGGGGCTATGGAAACCATGTATCAACGTTCTAAAATACAAGAAGAAAGTTTGTATTATGAGACCTTAAAACACAATGGTGAGTTTCCGATAATAGGCGTAAACACTTTTTTAAGCAGCAAAGGCTCGCCCACTATATTGCCTCAAGAAGTTATTAGAGCTACAGAAAAAGAAAAGAAATACCAAATTGAAGTAGTCAAAAATATAAATAAAGGCAATATATCAGAAGTTAAAGAACAACTAAAACTATTACAGCTAAAATCCATTAAGAATGAAAATATTTTTGAGCAATTGATGGAAGCAACAAAGGTGTGTTCTTTAGGTCAAATAACCCATGCTTTATTTGAAGTTGGTGGAGAATATAGAAGAAACATGTAAGCAGACTCTTGTCTTAGCTTTTTAGCTAAGACTTAGAGGTCGCTTATCCCGCTGAGGGACGATAGCGGGATCTTTTGGCTAAAACTTACAATTTAACAAAAATCATTTATCCCGCTGAGGGACGATAGTGGGATCTTTTGGCTAAAACTTACAATTTAACAAAAATCATTTATCCCGCTGAGGGACGATAGCGGGATCTTAATATATTAATGCAAATTTTAGAGATAATAATTGTTGATAGAAAATTAACCTGCGGCAGCTACGATGTTAATCTCAAAGACTTGTAAAAAATGACCCCTGCCTGGCGACAGGCAGGTTTGGTTTTGGCTTTCACCCCCTCCGTCCACGCCAAAAAGTGTGGCCACTTCACTTTATCTAAAGGGAGGAGCTTACAACTGATCAAAAAAAATAACAAAAGATATGGGTACACTGTAGCTGCAACAGTCAGGCACCAACAATGACTAGTTCTGATAAATTATAATCATCCAATAATATCATTCGTTTTTCTCGATTAGAAATTGTTTAAAAATCTCACTACTATTCTTAAAAAATAGTTTTCTTTTTTTTGTAAATTACACCTCTATTAGCAATCATTCTATACCATCAATGGATAAAATCACTGAATACCTAGAAATAGCCCAAGAAAAAATCATCTTTTTCGCCCCTAAAATTTTATTAGCAGTGGCTATATTATGGATTGGCTTTAAGGTTATTAAAAAATTGATAAAACTTTTTGAATTGGCGTTGGAAAAAGGTGGCATGTCAGCCAATATCCGTCCATTTTTAATGTCTATTGTTAGTGTCAGTTTAAAAGTGCTTTTGCTCATTATTGTTGCCGGGATTGTTGGTATTGAACTGACTATTTTTGCTACCATAATTGCGGCCTCTGTTTTTGCTATTGGGATGTCTTTACAAGGTAGCTTAGGTAATTTTGCTTCAGGTCTTATTGTACTATCTTTAAAACCTTATAAAGTTGGAGATTGGATTCAAATTGAGGACAAGTTTGGTAAAGTTGAAGAAATTGGTGTATTTAATACTATTATAATTTCTCCGGGTAATAAGACTTTAATCATTCCCAATTCAAAAATCACCGATGATGTGGTTACCAATTATTCTGAAAAAGGTATGATTAGACTAGAAATTGCTGTGACTATGCCATATGAAGAGAGTTTTCCTAAAATTAAAAATATTATTCGTGAATCCTTGTCTACTATTTCATTAATTCTAGATGATCCTAAACCGGAAATAGGAATTGAAAATTTTGATAGTCATAATGTACAGATAGCGGTGAGACCTTACACAAAACCAGATGATTATTGGGAAGTTATTTTTGCTGCTCATCAAAATATCAAAAAAGCTTTTAGTGAGAATAATATTAAAGTCGCTTACTCTGAAGGTGTTGAATTTGGAACTATAGGTGACTAACTTTAGTTTTTCAGTTTTAAAATAATTATTTTGAACATCATAATATCAATAATTCGTCACAGAATTAGGTACTTAGTATTTTTATTGACTCCGGTTTTATTCTTTTATATGGTATTTTTTGTTGATCTGGAACCCAACAAACCTATTATTACCTATACTCTTGCAGTTGCAATTTTAATGGCTTTATGGTGGATTACTGAAATAGTACCTTTAGGAGTTACTTCTTTACTGCCATTTTTACTGTTTCCGTTATTAGGCGTTATGAATGGTAAAGCGGTTGCTTCAAATTATTTTAATGATATTATTTTTTTATATCTAGGCGGATTTTTATTTGCACTCGCCATGCAAAAATGGAATTTACATCGGCGCATTGCACTGAAACTCTTATTATTGGTTGGCAACACTCCGGCTAAAATAATGCTAGGCTTTATGATAGGCACAGCATTCCTTTCAATGTGGATATCTAATACGGCAACCACCATGCTTATGATACCTATTCTCTTATCTATTATCTTAAAATTAGAAGAAACAAATAGTAAAGAGAATGTTCACCACTTCTCTACCGGGTTGTTATTGGCAGTGGCTTATAGTGCTTCTATAGGAGGAATTTCAACATTAATTGGCACACCTCCTAATCTGTCTTTCGCTAGAATTTTTGTTATCTATTTTCCCAATGCTCCTGAAATTTCTTTTGCTTCATGGTTTTTTTATGCATTTCCAATAGCCATAATATTATTCATAATCACTTTCGGATATTTGTATTATGTTTTTGTAAAAAAAGATGCTGCCCAGTGGACAACTTTGGATATTTCAACTATAAAAAATGAGTATAAAAAATTAGGACCCTGGATAATAGAACAAAAAATATTAGCTGTTTTATTTACACTATTGGCTCTATTATGGTTTACCCGAGCCGATATTGTACTAGGTTCATTTACTTTGAAAGGTTGGTCAAATATTTTTAACAATCCTAAATTTTTAAATGATGGTACTGTTGCTATAGCGATAGCCGTTTTGTTATTTTTAATTCCATCTAAAAAAGAAAAAGGTAAATTTTTAATGGATTGGAAAACAGCAGAAGACATTCCTTGGGAAATTATTTTACTTTTTGGCGGTGGCTTTGCTTTAGCTAGCGGTTTTAAAGAATCGGGATTATCACAATGGTTTGGAGATCAGCTCATTTGGCTAAAAGACGTGCATCCTTTTGTCATTGTATTAGCCATCGCTTTATTGATTACATTTCTAACAGAATTAACTTCAAATGTGGCTACTGTAGAAACTTTTCTTCCGGTATTGGCAGGATTAGCTATGAGTATAGAAATGAATCCGTTGTTATTTATGTTACCCGCAACTATAGCTGCATCACTAGCTTTTATGTTACCGGTTGCTACACCCCCTAATGCCATTATTTTTGGCACTAAACGATTAAAAGTAATTGATATGTCTAGAACTGGATTTGCATTAAATATCATAGGAATATTAATTGTAACCTTAAGCTCATATTATCTGGCTACTTTTATTTTTGATATTGTTTTAGATGTTTATCCCGAATGGGCTAATTGATTTTATTATCATTAGAGCTTAACCTCTTTTATGAATTAAATTGAATACCAGAAACTATCCCATTATCATGAAAACTATAGGAAGAAAGCTTAAGAATTAAAAGATAAATCTTACTCAATTATGATAACGCTCTATTTTTGCCAGTCTTTCTTTTTCTACTTTAGTTTTAAGCAACCATATTAATAGTATACACCCTAAAGTTAAACTACTCATAATATACCAAGTAAACTCAAAACCAAATCGTTCTACCAATTGCATACCAGAATTATGCCCAAAAATATGAGCAATAGAAAATGCAATACTGTATAAACCCATAAACTGCCCTTGCTTACCTCCTTTGGCTCTTTCCATAACAAATGAATTAGAAAACGGAAAAAGTATCATTTCACCAAAAGTCATAAATACCATGCCTATAATAATAATTCCCATCCAAGATCCTACATTCAATATTAAAAAGCTAAATGCCAACAAAACAGCACCTATAATCATTAAATTAGAGGTATTGAATTGACCATCTTCTAATTTTTTAATAAATGGCATTTCTAAGGCAAAAATTATAAACCCATTCATACCCATTAATAAACCAATTTGATATTCTGATAACAATCGTATATTTTTATAATATAGTGGTATCGTAGAAAAATATTGCAGGAACACAAATCCAAATAACACCATGGCCGCTAAAAAAATAAAAAATGTGCCATCGCTATACGCAGATTTTGGATTTTCAGCCATTACTTTATCCAAAACTCTTGCTTTTTTAGGATGTAATACATTCACTAATAAAACTGCTGCCATGATACAGGTAATACCATCTATCCAAAACAAACCATGATACCCAATAGTTGTAATAATTAAACCCCCTACCGCAGGTCCTGCGGAAAATCCAAGATTAATTGCCAAACGAATTAAGGTAACAGAACGTGTTTTGTTTTCTTGTTTACTATAGGTACTTAATGCTACAAACATTGCCGGTCTAAAAGTATCTGCTACTAACATCACTAAAAATATACCCATACAAATGGTATAAAACGTCGTTAGAAATTGCAAACCAACAAATAATACTCCAGTTGCAAACAAACTCCACAGCATTACTTTATAATAACCTATTTTATCCGTTAGTTTTCCACCAAGCCAAGAACCCACAACAGAACCTAGTCCGAATGCAGTCATTATCCAACCTACCTTACCTAAAGAAAAACCTAAATGTTTGGTTAAATACAATGATAAAAACGGAATCACCATAGTACCTGCTCTATTTATCAAGGTAATAAACGCCAACCACCATACTTCTTTTGACAGGCCTTTAAAAGTGTCTAAGTAGGGTTGAACAAGTTTATTATTTAAGTAAATTAATAGTTTCATTAGTTGTTAAAATAAAAAACCCGGCAATTTGCCGGGTTTATATAATTTGATTATCTATACTTATCAATTCATAATATACCCATGCATGTTTGATGACAAACAGGTAATTCGGACGTATTTAATTGATGTGTACATAATTTATGTCTTATTAATGAATCAAAACTACAAAATATTTTTTAATGAACCCATTAATTTTTTTGATTGCGTAGAAAAATAATAACTTTACGCATAGATGGGCTTTTTTTAAAAGACATCAATTGTTACCTTTGAGTAAAATTATTTTTTCATGCAAAAATTTATATTATTGATACTATTTGTAATTTCTACTGCGGCCTGTTCACAAAAAAAAGAAATTTACACAGACCATACGGCTCAGATAAAAGGATTTCAGTATAAAATAAATTCAGAATTTTCTGATAAAGAACATACACCTTTAACAACAGATGATTTTATTACTTTTAAATCATTAGATTTTTTTCCTATAGATTCCGTCTATAACATCAAGGCAAAATTTGAATTGGAAAATACTCCGAAAACATTTGCTATGCCTACGACCACGGATAGATTAGCTATGTATAAAAATTATGGTAAAGCAACATTTACATTAGAAGGCAAAAAGTTGATCTTACATATTTATCAAAATCAAGAGTTAATTAAAAAAGATGAATATAAAAATCATTTGTTTATTCCTTTTACCGATAAAACCAATGGCAATGAAACTTATGGAGGTGGTAGGTTTATAGATTTAGAAATTCCAGAAGGAGATACAATCATTATAGATTTTAATAAAGCTTACAATCCATATTGTGCATACAATATCAAGTACTCATGCCCTATTCCTCCAAAAGAGAATTATTTAGATGCAGCTATAAAATCAGGAGTTAAAGCATATAAAAAATAATTTATGGATATTAAAGAAGATATAATAGAAGCTAGTAAAAGGATAAAGCCATATATTCACCTTACTCCGATTATTACCTCACAAACAATTAATAAAATTACAGGTGCTGAGTTATTTTTTAAATGTGAGAATTTTCAAAAAATGGGTGCTTTTAAAATGCGTGGTGCCACCCATGCCATTTTGCAATTGTCAACGGAACTAAGGCAAAAAGGTGTAGTCACACATTCGTCCGGAAATTTTGCACAAGCATTGGCTCTAGCAGCACAAAATTTAGGTATAAAAGCCTATATAGTAATGCCTAGTAATGCCCCAGAAGTAAAAAAAAATGCAGTAAAAGGTTATGGTGGTTTGATTACCGAATGTGAACCTACATTGGATGCGAGAGAAGCTTCTGCCCAACTCATTCAAAAAGAAAAAGGTGCAACTTTTATTCACCCATTTAACGATTTTAATGTGATATTAGGCAATGCCACTGCGGGTAAAGAATTGCTGGAAAAACATTCTGATTTAGATATCATAGTTGCCCCTGTTGGTGGTGGTGGATTAATTTCAGGTACCGCCCTAAGTGCAACTGCATTTGGCCACAATTGTATGGTGATAGGAGCAGAACCTATAAATGTTGACGATGCTTTTCGCTCAATAGCTAGTGGTAAAATAGAACATAATAGCACTACAGAGACTATTGCCGATGGACTCAAAACTTCTTTGGGTGATATTACTTTTAACCTCATTAATAATCATGTTGAAAAAATTATTAGAGTAAGTGAGGAAGAAATTGTAGCCGCCATGAGACTCATTTGGGAAAGGATGAAAATTATTGTCGAACCTTCTAGTGCTGTTGCTTTAGCAGCAATTTTAAATTCTAAATCGGAATTTAACAATAAAAAAGTAGGCATTATACTGTCGGGTGGCAATGTAGATTTTTTGAATTTGCCCTTTTAAATTATTAGAAGTAATTTAATACATCACAAAATTATATTTTATAAATTATGACTAAAATACCTAACATACTATTACTACTTGTATTCTTGGTTTCAAGTTGTTCTGACCCTAAAAAAGAAAACCCAAACATCTCACTAAATGAGTTGACTATTACTCAAATTCACAAGGCATATCAAAACGGAGATTATACTGCTGTACAACTAGTCAACGCCTATTTTGATAGAATAGACAGCTTGGATGGTAAAACCAATGCCATTTCATACATCAATAAAGAAGCTTTAATTACTGCTAAAAAATTAGACGAAGAATTTAAAAAAACAGGTAAATTAAGACCATTGCATGGAATTCCGCTAATTGTAAAAGACAATTATAATACCGTTGGTATGCCAACCACAGCCGGAGCTTTGGCTTTGCAAGATTTTATTCCTGATTCTAATGCTTTTGTTGTACAACGATTGGCGGATGCAGGTGCTATTATCATCGCAAAATCTAATATGGCGGAGTGGGCATTTAGTGCCAAGCATACAGAAAGTTCTACGCATGGTACCACACATAATCCGTACAACTTAGCATACGTACCTGCAGGATCTAGTGGTGGCACCGGAGCTGGTATTGCAGCCAATTATGGTACAATAGGACTAGGCACTGATACCGGAAATTCTATTCGTGGCCCGTCTTCGCATAATGCGTTGGTAGGTTTTAGAACTACTTTAGGTTTGGTAAGCAGAAGCGGTATTATTCCATTATATATGCGTAATGATGTTGCTGGTCCAATGTGCAGAACGGTTGAGGATGCCACTAAAGTTTTAGAAATTATTGCAGGTTTTGACCCTGAAGATAATATAACCAATTATAATAAAGGTAAAGTAGCAACAGATTATCAACAGTACTTAAAGGTTGACGGACTTAAAAATACAAAAATTGGTGTTTTAAGACAATTGAGCGATGATAATCCAGACAAAGAGATACAGGCTCTTTTTGAAAAGTCTATATTGGATCTAGAGCGTTTGGGAGCAACCGTAATTGATATAAATGTTCCAAATTTTGATAGTTTAAAAACCAACCAATGGTGTGCAAATTTTAGACAGGATATTGAGGCTTATTTGGCCACTTATGTAAAAAGAGATACACTCAAAACTTTAGAAGATATTATACGTATTGGAACCACATCTGATTATGCTAAAAATATTTTAAAATACTTTTCAGAAAATACCGGAAGAGAAAACGAAAAAGCAATAGCTTGCGAAGATCCCTATACAGATGTTAGACGATTGGCATTTAGAAATGCCATTGAAAAGCAAATGGATAGTTTACAGGTAGATGCCATTATTTATCCAACATGGAATAATAAACCTGCCCACATTAGCTCTTTTGAAGAAGAGTATTTAGGAGATAGCAACCAGGTAATTGCACCACATACAGGCCAACCTGCTTTTACCGTGCCAATGGGTTTTAGCAGCGAGGGTCTACCGGCAGGATTACAATTTTTAGGAAGAATGTACAGTGAACCCACTTTAATTAAATTATCTTATGGTTATGAGCAGGGTACAAAACATAGAAAACCGCCTAAATTTTATGCTAAATAAGAATTTAACCTTGAACAAATGAGACAAATTATTTAGCAAGATCTAAACTACTATTGATTAATATATGGAAATAGTAATTATATCATTTGTTGCCTTTATAGTGGCTATCCTTACATTTTTTTCAGGATTTGGTTTAGGCACTATTTTAACTCCTGTTTTTATGATTTTCTTTCCTGTTGAATTGGCCATTGCCTTGACAGGAATAGTACATTTTTTAAATAATATTTTTAAAATTATATTAGTAGGTAAAAATGCAGATAAAAAGGTATTATTAAAATTTGGTATTCCAGCCGTTATTGCAGCATTTTTTGGTGCTTGGCTTTTATTACATATACCAGATATCAAACCACTTTATTCTTACCGTCTATTTGATAGCACTTTTCAAATTTACCCTGTAAAATTTATCATCTCAATATTACTGATCATTTTTGCAAGTATGGATCTCATTCCATATTTCAAAAATTTACAATTTGGAAAAGAAAAATTAGCATTAGGTGGAGCATTGAGTGGTTTTTTTGGTGGACTTTCCGGAAATCAGGGAGCATTGCGAAGTGCCTTTCTTATTAAGGCCGGTCTTACAAAAGAAACCTTTATTGGTACAGCGGTGGTAGTCTCTACCTTTGTTGATTTTACACGGTTGAGCGTTTATGCATCAAGGTTCACAAAATCTGGACTTACTGATAATCTGACTTTAGTGATCTCTGCAACTTTATCAGCAATTATCGGGGCTTATATTGGCAACAAATTATTAAAAAAAGTTACCCTAAAATTTTTACAAACAATAGTGGCAATTTTGTTAATTTTAATCTCCATAGCATTAGGTGCTGGGTTGATTTGACACTATGCGTTGAACCTATTTAAGCTTTAACTAAATACATCCCTAAAAAGACAGCGGAAAAACCTATTATAAAACTTGCCATGGTGTATAAAAAGAAGGTCATAAAATCACCCGATTTTAAAAATAAATGATTTTCGTAGGCAAAAGCTGAAAATGTAGTAAACCCTCCACAAAACCCTGTTGCAAATAATAGTGTTTGATTTTGGTTTAAGGCTTGATTCTTTATGGTTAGTCCTAAAATAATTCCAATAAATAAACTTCCCAATATATTCACCAAAAAAGTACCATAAGGTATTCCGGAAATCGGATTGTTTAGATATTTAGAAATAAGATATCGAAAGACACTACCCATACCTCCTCCAACAAAAACCAATAATAATTGTTTCATTATACCTATTACTAATCCTTCTCACTTCGAAAGATCGAAAGGAAGAATTTATTAATATTAAATTTATAATTTCACCTTGTCGGCATCATTTGCATTCCATTTACCAGTTATAGTTCCTTTATCTAGGGTAATAATACCTGGGTTTGCTCTTATCATTGTTTTTAATGTAATATCATCACAAAATAACAAATCAAAATCTAAATTAAATTGTTCTTTGATCTTTAAAAAATCTTCTTCCTTTGAGGACGACATAGCATACACATCAAATCCTTCTTGCATTGCTTTTGTACTTAAGTCTTTTAACTTCGGTAATAATTCTATATCCGTTTTAGATAGATTATGCATTACAATCAATAACAATTTTTCTTTTTGCATTAAAAATTCCGTAAAATCAACATCTTCACGTTCCATAGTAAAATCGTGTATAGGTGGTTCATAACCTTTTTCAAGGAGTACGGTTTTTCTATCTACAAAAGTAGAACCTTCAATTTCCCAAGGTTTTTCTTCTGTAGTAAATTCTTTGTCTTCATCATTTACTTTATAAATCCAAGTGTCTTCATAAACATCTTTCTGGGCTCCTTCAGGAATAATCATTCCTTCAGGTATATTTTTACCTATGGCATAGGCTCTAAAATCTATTAAAGGCAAATGCTGTAATACATAATACAAGATAAACAAAAAGAAAAATAAACTAGCAAAGACGACCCCTGTTACAAATTTCTTACTAATAAGGGGTTTTATATGTTTTATAGTAAACAACAAAAATATAATAAGCACAATCAATACAATATTCTTATAAAAAGTTTCCCATGGCGTTAATGTGATGGCATCTCCAAAACAACCACAATCTGTTACTTTATTATAGTAAGCTGAATACCAAGTTAGAAATAAAAACACAAGTGTCAATAGTAATAAACTCCAAATGGTTAGTTTAGATTTAAATCCAGCTAAGAGCATCACCCCAAGTATAATTTCAGCTAGGATTAAGACCATAGCAAAAGGCAGTGCATAAGGGCTTAAAAATTCTAAATTTAATACATCAGCTGCAAAATAATCTTGAAATTTATAGGCTGAACCTAAGGGATCAACCAACTTTACAAATCCTGAAAAGATAAAAGTTAAGGCTACTAAAAGTCTTGCAATTTGTGTTAGAAATTTCATGAGTTATTGATGTTCATTCATTAAAATCAAAGCAAAAACCGCATAGTTTATCATATCTTGATAATTGGCATCAATACCTTCAGAAACCAAAGTTTTACCTTGATTATCTTCAATTTGTTTTACGCGTAATAATTTTTGCAAAATTAAATCAGTTAATGAACTTACACGCATATCTCGCCAAGCCTCGCCATAATCATGGTTCTTATTTTCCATTAAAGATTTAGTAACTTCTATATGTTTATCATACAATTTAGTAGCATTTTTCACTGATAAGTCGGGTTGTTCTACAATTCCTTTATCCAGTTGAATGAGTGCCATAATAGCATAATTAATAATTCCTATAAATTCCGAAATTTCATCTTCGTCAACTTTTTTTGTGTCATTTTGTTGCAATTGACGGATGCGTTGTGCTTTGATAAAAATCTGATCGGTTAATGAAGGCAATCTTAAAATACGCCAGGCACTACCATAATCTTTCATTTTATTGATAAAAAGTGTTCTACATTGTAAGATTATAGCATCATATTGCTCATCTGTTTTCTGCATAATTGATTTATTCCGGCTTTTTATTGTTTCTTATTTAACTATCGGACGAATTTATGAAAAAACTTACTAATTAGTCTTTATCAATTGTTTATTTTTACAACAACTACTAAATAATAACAAATTATGAAACGTATTGCAGTTTTTTGTGGATCGAGTATTGGTTTTAACAATCAATATGCTGATGCTGCTAAAAATTTGGGTATTTACATGGCAAAAAACAATATTGGTTTGGTTTATGGTGGTGGTAAAATAGACATGATGGGGGTTTTAGCGGATGCCGTTTTAAAACATAAAGGAGAGGTTATTGGAGTTATACCACATTTATTACGTCATAAGGAGGTTGCTCATACGACCATAACCGAAATGATAGTGACAAAAAAAATGTCCAAACGTAAAGTAAAAATTAGCCGCTTAGTGGATGGATACATAGCTTTGGCAGGAGGCTTTGGGACTTTAGATGAACTTTTTGAAGCACTTACTCTAGGGCAATTGGGTATTGAAACCAAACCCGTTGGAATTCTAAATACGAATGGTTATTTTGACCATAGCTTACAACAATTAGAGGTAATGGTAAAAGAAGGTTTTTTAAAACAAAATAATAAAGACATGCTTTTGGTTAGTGATGCTATTGATGAGTTAATGTATAAAATGAATCATTATACCGCTCCAAAAATGTCCAAAGTTGTGAATACTGTTGCGAGTAAATAATATCCTGTGTTTAATAATTCAAATTTTTTATCTCAACTAACATATGCACATTAATTGTAAAGGCAAGCTTATAGACTTATCATCGCCAAAAGTAATGGGTATTTTAAATATTACACCTGACTCTTTTTATGATGGTAATACTTTGAAAAGTGATAAGAGCATTTTACTTAGAGCAGAAAAAATGCTGACAGAAGGGGCTACTTTTATTGATGTTGGAGGTTATTCTTCAAGACCCAATGCTAAGCATATTAGCGAAAAGGTAGAATTGCAGAGGGTTATACCGGTAATAGAATTGTTAAGTAAATATTTTCCCAATCGGTTCATTTCTATAGATAGCTTTAGAAGTAAGGTGGTACTTGAAGCCATACAAGCCGGAGCATGTATGGTTAATGATATTTCAGCAGGATCTATTGATGCTAACATGTTTAAAATCATAGCTAAATTACAAATCCCTTATATTATAATGCATATGCAAGGCACACCACAGACCATGCAAAAAACACCTACTTACCATAATATTATAAAAGAAATTACCTACTATTTTTCTGAAAAAATTCGCCAACTCAGCATACTTGGTGTTAATGATATTATTATAGATGTAGGTTTTGGTTTTGGTAAAACATTACCACAGAATTATGAATTACTTAAAAATTTGGCTTTATTTAAAAACCTTGAAGTACCCATTTTAAGTGGTATTTCAAGGAAATCTATGCTTTATAGGTTATTAAATACCAGTCCAGACAAAGCTTTGAATGCCACAACTGTTGCCAATACTATAGCATTATTAAATGGTAGTCATATTTTAAGAGTACACGATGTAAAAGAAGCTCAAGAGACTATCCAAATTGTTAGGGCATTACATATTTAATATACTACTCTAAAATTCGGCATTATTTTTGTTAATATTTTGTTAACCTCGCCTTAATTTTTTAACTCTAGCTCTATCCTAGAACTCGGGCTTAATTCCTAAATAACAAAATTATGAGCGACAGAAACAGTACTGAAATTAATGCCGGATCAATGGCTGACATTGCATTTTTACTCTTGATCTTTTTCTTAGTAACCACTACATTAGATACTGAAATAGGCATCCCTAAACGTCTCCCAGAAAAACAAACACATCCAATAAATATATTATTAAAAGAAAAAAATGTACTTGAAATAAGCATTAATGCAAATGATAAAATATTAATTGAAGGTCATCAAATTATTAAAATAGATATGCTTAAATTACTGGTTATTGATTTTATTGATAATGGATCAGGCACAAATATGAATGGAGAAAAATGTAATTGGTGTCATGGAAAAAAGGAAATAAATTCTTCAGAACATCCTGAAAAAGCCATTATTAAATTGCAAACCAATAGAAATACTTCTTACGCCACATATATTACTGTTCAAAATGAAATTTTAAATGCTTATTATGAATTGCGAAACAATTTAGCCAACTCGCTATATGGAGAATCACTAGATAAATTAGAAATTAAGTTTAAAAGCAATAAAAAAAATAAGGCATTAGCTTCAAAGATTGAAACAATTAAAACCAAATACCCGCAATTGATCTTTGAAGAAGCACCCTTAACCCATAATATGCAATAGAAAAATTGCTATTTAAAATAAATTTAGTCTTTAAAATAGCATAAATTATTATTACATTTACCGAAACCTTTTTTTTGGATACATTTAAATTTTTAGACTTTCGAATTTTAGATATACTTGACATTGTTTTAGTAGCTGTATTACTTTATTATGTTTACAAACTAATAAGAGGAACGGCTGCTATCAATATTTTTTTAGGTATTGCAATAGTATATTTAATCTGGAAACTTACAGTTGCCCTTAAAATGGAATTGCTAAGTGACATTTTAGGAAAGTTTCTTGGGGGTGGTTTTATTGCTTTAATTATTGTTTTTCAGCAAGAAATCAGAAAATTTTTATTGATGGTTGGCTCTACTAATTTCACCACCAAAAAAGGTTTTCTAAAACGATTTAAGTTTTTAACAACTATGCGAGGAGGAGAAGATTATGTTAGCACAGATGTTGATAGTATTGTTGCTGCATGTAATGAAATGTCTAAATCTAAAACCGGAGCTTTGATAATCATTCAAAGGCATAATAATCTAGATCTGGTTAAACAAACAGGTGATGAAATGTATGCTAGAGTTAATAAACCTTTACTTTTTAGTATTTTTTACAAAAATAGTCCGTTGCATGATGGAGCCACTATTATAGAAGATAATTTTATTACGGCCACGAGAGTTATCTTACCTGTTGAAAAAGATATTTCTATTCCAGAACGATTTGGATTAAGACATAGAGCAGCCTTGGGAATAACTTTGCGTTCTGATGCATTGGCATTGGCCGTATCAGAAGAGACCGGACAAATATCTTATATAAAAAATGGCGAATTTATACTTTTTAATGATATAGATAAATTATCAGAAATGATTAAAGAAGATCTGGAGTAAATAATTTTAATTGTAGTTTGGTGAACATTGTAAAACGATAAAATTAATGACAAACAAAATATAGTTATCGTTTAATGTCAATAATTAACTAACTCGCTTTTGCTGTCTCAAATTGAATTTCGTACAGTTTACTATAATATCCTTTTTGTTTTAATAACTCAAGATGTGTTCCTTGTTCTACTATTTTACCTTTTTCCATTACAATAATTTTATCCGCTTTTTTTATAGTTGCTAATCTATGAGCTATTACAATAGACGTTCTATTTTTAGTGATGGTATTGGTAGCTTTTTGTATCATTGCTTCTGATTGTGCATCTATAGAAGATGTAGCTTCATCTAAAATTAAAATTGCAGGTTTACTTACATAAGCTCTTAAAAATGCAATAAGTTGGCGTTGACCTGAAGATAACATTCCTCCTCTTTCTTTTACGTTATAATGATAGTTATTTGGCAAAGTCATAATAAAATTATGGATTCCAATTTTTTTGGCGGCTTCTTGAACTTCTTCCAAATGAATATTGTCGTTATTAAGCGTAATATTATTTAATATAGTATCTGAAAATAAAAATACATCCTGTAAAACCACGCTAATTTGATTTCTTAATGACGATAAAGTAAATTTATTTATATCAATACCATCTACCAAAATACTTCCTGAATCTATAGTATAAAATCTGCTCAGCAAATTAATAATGGTTGATTTTCCAGCACCGGTAGCACCAACAACTGCAACAGTTTCCCCTTGCTTAACCTTAAACGAAATCCCTCTTAATACAGGTTCATCTTTTAAATATCTAAAATGAACATTTTCAAAAATTATTTCCCCTTTTAAATGTGCTACTTCTAAAGTTCCGATATCTACTTCTTCTTCATTTTCATCTAAAACAGTAAATACTCTTTCTGCAGCTACCATTCCCATTTGCAATGTATTAAACTTATCGGCTATTTGCCTTAATGGTCTAAATAACATGCTACTCATGGTTATAAAGCTTGTAATAGTACCAAATGAAGCCGCTCCATCTACTGCCGCCGCTAATCCACCATACCAAACAATAATTCCTAATGTAATTGAAGATAAAATTTCAACGATAGGAAAGAAAATGGAATAGTACCATACCGTTCTAACATTAGCTTTTTTATGCTTATCATTAATCTGTAAAAATTTATCATACTCAATTTTTTCACGTGTAAATAATTGCACAATTTTCATACCTGATATTCTTTCCTGCACAAAACTATTTAAGTTGGCTACTTGAGTTCTAACTTCTTGAAAAGTGGATTTAATTTTAATTTGAAAAATTTTGGTTGCATAGATCATAATTGGCAAGACAGCGATTACAATCAATCCTAAACGCCAATTCATTAGCAACATAATAATGATAATTACCAACATCTGCAATAAATCACTTATGATAGCAAATAGACCCTGACCAAATATACTTGCAATTATTTCTATATCAGAAACCACTCTAGTAACTAATTTACCGACTGGTGTTTTATTAAAATATTGCATTTTAAACTTGAGCAACTTGTCGAATAATTGTATGCGCATATCTTTAATAATATGTTGCCCTAACCAATTCGCAAAAAATATAAATAAAAATTGGAAAACCACTTCTAACAGTAGTATTCCAAACATGATCAAACTAAAATTTAATAATTGCTGAACATTTTTATTGAGAATATAATCATCAACAATTATGCGTAATAAAACCGGACGAACAGCTGCCAATCCTGCAAGAACTAAAACCGCAACTGTAGCCAATATAAATTCAAAACGATAATGCTTGATATAGTGCATTAATCGCTTAAAAATAATCAAATCAAAGGCTTTACCTGTTACTTTACCGTTCATTATTAGTTATTGGTTATTGGTTATTGGTTATTGGTTATTGGTTATTGGAATTTTAAAATAGTAATCTATTCCCTTAATTTTTCAATTTTCTT
>DEIV01000145.1 GCA_002352665.1 Flavobacteriaceae bacterium UBA2765 | reverse complement strand
TGAGCGGGCCAATAAATTAAGTATTTATAAAACATTAGTCCAAAAAGGATATCTCAACATTAAAGATAGCTTGTCTTATACGGTTCAAATAACAGCGAAAGATTTTAAAGGAAATGGTACCACTTTAACCATTCCTATTAAGGGAAAAAAAGTTGATATTATTGCTAAAGATTCGATAATAAAAACACCCCATTTCTTCAAATCATATGAGTTTAATAAAATAAATCAGGAAAATATTAGTGTAGCTTTTCCTAAAAATAGTTTTTATAAAAATATTTATTTCGATTTTAAGTATAAAGATGGAAAAGTAAAACTGCATAATCCCGGCATACCGCTGCATAGAAATTTTACTTTAACTTTTGATATTTCTAAATATCCAGCAAAAGAAAGAAAACAAATCATCATTGCTAAAATTAAGAAAAATGGGAAGTTATCATATGCCTCAACCAAGCGTAAAGAGAACAAAGTTTATACTTTGAGTAGATCTTTGGGGAATTACACTTTGGCGACCGATTCTATAAAACCAAAAATTATACCTATTAATTTTAAAAATAATCAATGGCTATCAAAATTTCGATATTTAAAAATAAAAATAACTGATAATCTTTCTGGTATTAAATCTTATAGAGGTGAAATTGATGGGAAATGGATTTTAATGGAGTTCGATGCCAAAAAAAGCAAATTGACCTATGACTTTAATGATGCTAAATTAGAAGGAATTAAGCATACTTTAAAAGTTACTGTTCTTGACAATGTGAACAATACTAATGTGTATATTGCAACGTTTAATAAAAAGGATTAGCCCTACTCTAAGGTCGCCTAAAAGGATAGAAATTAGGTAGATTAATAAATTAATTTTGAATCTCAAACCTCTAACTTTGAATTACATACAGCAGAAAACAGTCATGCTTTTTATCTTATCCTTTTTATTTGGGTATGCTATTATGGCTCAAACTGCAACCGTTCAAGGTATAGTAAAAAATGAGGAAGGTGTTCCAATTGAAGGAGTATCAGTTACCTATAATCAACAAGGTACTTCTACTAATAAAAAGGGAGCATATACTTTACAAGTGCATTCAGGAGAATTTATTGTCATTAGTTTCAGCCATATAACGTATAATACTTTAAATAAAAGAGTTAGAGTACCCAAAAACAGAACCTTGTTTTTCTCCCCTAAACTAAATTTTAAAGTAGAGGAAATTGAAGAGGTAACCGTAAAAGACAAGAAAGACATTGTCCAAGGGGTTGATAAAGTCCCCATTGAGACCATTAAAAAATTACCCAGTGCTAATGCTGGTATTGAAGGTACTTTAAAAAATATAGGCTTAGGTGTAAGTGGTAATAATGAATTGAGTACTCAATATAATGTTAGAGGTGGTAATTATGATGAAAACCTGGTTTATGTTAATGGTATAGAGGTCTATCGGCCTTTTTTAGTGCGTTCCGGGCAGCAAGAAGGCTTAAGTTTTGTAAATCCAAATCTGACGCAAAATGTAAAATTTTCTGCTGGTGGTTTTCAAGCAAAATATGGTGATAAATTATCTTCTGTTTTAGATATAACCTATAGAAAACCTCAAAATTTTGGTATAAGCCTAGAAGCTAGTTTACTAGGCGGAAGTTTTACCATTGAAGGACTTTCTCTTAAAAACAAACTATCAACCATTCTAGGTGTTCGGTATAGAAACAATAGCTTATTTGTAAATAAAAAGGACATTGAAACCAATTTTAAACCCAACTTTACAGATGTACAGACCTATATATCTTATCAATTTAATGATAAATTCAGTCTTGATTTTTTAGGTAATTTTTCTTTGAACAATTATAACTATACACCTATTAGCAGGCGTACAGTATTTGGCTTAACAGACCCTAAAGCCCTAATTGTAAATTATCAAGGTAAGGAAGATGATTCCTATTTAACACTTTTTGGAGCCTTGAAAGGGAATTATTTAGTGAATGAAAATCTTAAAATAGAATTGACTTCATCGGTATATAATACCCAAGAAGAAGAACATTATGATATATTGGCATTTTATGGAATTGGAGATGTAAATGCAGATTTTGGTGGTGATAATTTTGGTGATATAGAATTTACGCAAGCTATAGGCTCACAATTAGATCATGCACGAAATGATTTAGATGCGTTAATTGCTAATATTGAACTTAAGGCTATCTTAAAAAAAGGTAATAATGTCTTTGAATTCGGTGCCAAATATCAATTGGAAGATATTAAAGATAGAATTATAGAATGGGAAGTAATTGATTCTGCAGGTTTTTCTTTAAGACCTCCTCACCTATTACCTAGAAATGATGAGCCTTATACACCGTTTACCGGACCAATTGTTCCTTTTACAAGTATAAGAGCAAAAAATAATGTTCAAATTGATAGGATTTCCGGCTTTGGTCAATGGAGTAAAACTTTTTATGTTAACAACCATCAACTATGGTTTAATCTTGGTGTAAGAGCACAACAATGGCATGTAAAAAGTGATGGTGCTGCCTCTAAAAGACATACCGTTGTAAGTCCGAGAGCCCAATTGGCTATCAAACCTGACTGGGAAAAAGATATGCTGTTTAGAGTTTCAGGGGGTTATTATTACCAGCCTCCATTTTATAGAGAATTAAGAGATTCGTTAGGTTTGGTGCATCCTGAAGTAAAAGCCCAACGTTCTATTCATTTTGTTTTGGGTAATGATTACAGTTTTACTTGGTGGAACAGACCGTTTAAACTGGTTACAGAAGCTTATTATAAGACCTTATCAGATGTCAATCCGTTTACAGTAGATAATGTACAAATACGGTATCGTGCTAAAAACAATGCCAAAGCCTATGCTACCGGTTTTGATGCTCGTATCAATGGAGAATTTGTTCCTGGAACCGAGTCCTATTTCAGTTTTGGATACCTATTAACAAAAGAAAATATTGACAATCGCGGATACATTTCTCGTCCTACAGATCAACGCTTAAAATTTGCAGTTTTGTTTCAAGATTATGTACCTAAATACCCCAATTTAAAAATGTATTTAAATATGGTCTATAATACAGGTGTACCCGGTGGATCTCCTTCGTATGCCGATCCTTATATATTTCAAAATAGATTGAGAGATTATTTTAGATCTGATATTGGTATTTCTTATATTTTTAAGGATAACGAAAATAAATCTAATGCTCAATGGTTAGAAAATTTTAAGGAATTTTCATTGGGGATTGAGCTCTTTAATATGTTTGATGTACAAAATTCTATCACCAATACTTGGGTAAGAGATATAGCCTCTCAACAGTCCGTTGGCATACCAAATTTTCTATCGAGAAGAGTATTGAATGTGAAATTGAAGATTGGCTTGTAACTATTTTTGCTTTTAGCTCTACTAAATTAAGATCGGTTAAAACACCACATTTCTTCAAATCATCCAGAGTATCAACAGCTACAATTGTAGCTACAGGAACAACAGTTCCCATAACATCTTAATAAAAATATCAAAGCAAAATTAAACCTTTACCTTTGTAAATGGTCTAAGGTCAAAATCCCAATTTATTGATTGAAGAAACGCAACTTATTGTAGAATTAAAAGATCCGCTTACACAACAGCAAGCTTTTACAACATTAATGTCTTTATATAAAGAGCGTTTGTATTGGCATGTTCGTAAAATGGTCATCTCACATGATGATGCTGATGATGTTTTACAGAATACTTTTATTAAAGTTTATAGAAATATTAATAACTTTAAGGCAGAAAGTAAAATTTACTCATGGATGTACAGAATTGCCACCAATGAATCTATTTCTTTTATCAATAAAAGAGCAAAACAACAAGGTATAGATGTGAACGATTTACAATATAAAATGGTAGAAAAACTAGAAGCTGATGTATATTTTGATGGTGATCATATCCAATTAGAATTGCAAAAAGCCATTGCAAAATTACCACAAAAACAACAGTTGGTATTTAATATGAAATACTTTGATAATATGAAATATCAGGATATTTCTGAAGTTTTAGAGACTTCAGTGGGAGCGTTGAAGGCATCGTATCATCATGCGGTAAAAAAGATTGAAAAATTTTTAACTAATGGATCATAAAAATAATGATTAAAATGAACAACACTATAAAGGTCAACGTTCATCGTAAAATATTGCTATAGTATTAGGAGGTTTTCGATATTAAACCTTTTACCTTTTGAAATGTCAAATAAATGAAATGAAAAATAGTAAATTAGAACATAGTAAAGAAAACGGATTTAAAACACCGGAAGGGTATTTTGATACTATAGAAGATGCTGTATTTTCAAAACTATCATCAGAAAAATTCCCTGATAAGGATGGTTTTGTAAATCCGGATAACTATTTGGATACTGTAGAAGATAGTGTACTTAAAAAGATGGATCAAAATAATCATCTGGAAGAAAAGAAGCAAACAGGATTTACAATGCCCGAAGCTTATTTAAACACTTTTGATGACAAGGTTTTAAAAGCTATTAAAAATGAAAATCATAAGGTTATAGATTTTAAAACTATATTTTTAAAAAGAATTATACCTTTTGCTATTGCTGCTTCCTTTTTGCTATTTATTTTTATAAAATACAATTCAGCATCAAGCACTACCAATTTAGATCAATTGGCAACTACAGAAATTGAACAATGGATTGAAAATGATTTAATTACTTTTGATACCTATGAAATTACAGAAGTCTATAGTGACGTAGATTTTGAAAATCAGCTTATTTTTGAAGATGATGAGGTGATAGATTATTTAAATGGCACGGATATTGAAAGTCTAATACTAGAAAATTGATGAAAATTAAAAATATAATATTAAGTATATTGTTACTTACGGTTTTTACCGGAGTAGCTCAAAGTAATGATAATGAGAAAATAAAAGCCTTTAAAAGGGCATATATAACTGATGCTTTGGAATTAACCGTAGATGAAGCTGAAAAATTTTGGCCTATTTACAATGCCTTTGAAAAAACACACCGAGAAATAAAAATAGTTAAAACCAAACAAATACTAAGAAGAATAAGACTTGTCGGTGGTGTTGACAAGTTAAATAAAGATGAAGCTGATGCTATTTTAAAAGAATTTCTAGAAATAGATATAAATGTAACCAATGCTAAAAAGAAATTACATAAAGATTTGACCGGGATTATTTCATCTAAAAAAATAATAAAACTGATTAGAGCAGAGCATGGTTTCAATAAAGAATTATTAAAACGATTTAGAAATAGGAATATTAATCCTAGAAACTAATCGTTAAAGCATTTGGCTTAAAAAACCAAATGCCATACATTTGCAAAAAAAAGAAAGAGAAATGAAAAAATTAAAACTAATTGCTTTAATGTGCTTTGCTATGGCATCGTTTAGCAATATCAGTGCACAGAGTACAACCGACAAGAAAGCTACTATAAATAGCACTGATAAGAAACTAGAAAAAATTACCCACAAGGATATTGACTATTATATTATTGATGGTATCTGGTATGCTAAAATCAATAAGAGATTTGTTTTAAGACAAGCTCCTAAGGGTGCAAGACTTAAAAAATTGCCCAACGGTACTGAATTGGTAACTATGGGCGGCATTAAATATCATAAGCTAAACGGTATTTTTTATAAGAAATTAAAAAATGGAGAATACGAAGTCTCAAGACCATAAAAAAAAGAGGAAGTTTAAAAACTTCCTCTTTTTTTTAAATATACATTTTCGCTCGTTGTTCTTTAATCTTTTTGTCCTCAAAATATTCATCAAAAGTCATGTACCTATCAATAACCCCTTTTGGAGTCAGTTCAATAACTCTATTAGCAACGGTATGAGCAAATTCATGATCATGAGTTGCAAATAAAACGGTGCCTTTAAAGTTTTTAAGTGAATTATTAAAGGCCTGAATAGACTCTAAATCTAAGTGATTAGTAGGTTCATCCAATAATAATACATTTGCTCTTAGCATCATCATTCTAGATAACATACAACGTACTTTTTCACCACCAGACAAGACATTACATTTTTTTAAAGCTTCTTCTCCACTAAAGATCATCTTTCCTAAAAACCCTCTTATATAAACCTCTTCACGTTCTTCTTCTGTAGTTGCCCATTGTCTTAACCAATCTACTAAAGTTAAGTTATTTTCAAAGTATTGTGTATTTTCTACAGGCAAATAAGATTGAGTGGTAGTAACACCCCAAGAGAATTTTCCACTATCAGGTTTAGCATTACCGCTTAATATTTCAAAAAATGCAGTTACCGCCCTTGAATCCTTAGAAAAAATAACTACTTTATCTCCTTTAGTCAAATTAATATTTACTTTATCAAATAAAACTTCACTATCTAGAGATTTTTGTAAACCTTCTATATGCAAAATTTGGTCACCGGCTTCTCGATCGCGTTCAAAAATTATGGCCGGATAACGTCTACTAGATGGTTTTATATCAGAAATATTTAACTTATCTATCATTTTCTTTCTACTGGTAGCTTGTTTAGATTTGGCTACATTGGCAGAAAATCTTCTTATAAATTCTTCTAATTCTTTTTTCTTTTCCTCAGCCTTTCTATTTTGCTGAGAGCGTTGACGGGCAGCCAACTGACTAGATTCATACCAAAAAGAGTAATTACCTGAATAATTATTAATCTTTCCAAAATCTATATCAGAAATATGGGTACAAACTGCATCTAAAAAGTGTCTATCATGTGATACTACAATAACAGTATTTTCATAATTGGCTAAAAAATGTTCTAACCATTTTATAGTTTCATAATCTAAATCATTGGTAGGCTCATCCATAATTAACACATCAGGATTTCCAAATAGAGCTTGTGCCAATAACACACGTACTTTAACAACACTGTCTAAATCTTTTAATAAAGTATAATGTTGATCTTCTTTTACGCCCAAGTTTGACAAAAGAGCTGCAGCATTGCTATCAGCATTCCAACCATTCATTTCTTCAAACTCTACTTGTAATTCACCTATACGTTCAGCATTTTCATCTGAATAATCGGCATATAGTCTATCAATTTCAGTTTTAATTTCATACAATGATGTATTACCTTTTAAAACGGTTTCCAATACCGGAAATTCGTCATAGGCATAGTGGTCTTGCGTTAAAACTGACATTCGTTTTCCCTTTTCTAAAGATACATTTCCTGAAGTAGGATCCATATCACCGGCAATTATCTTTAAAAAAGTAGATTTTCCTGCACCATTTGCACCTATTATTCCGTAACAATTACCTTGTGTAAATTTGGTATTTACATCATCAAACAACACACGCTTTCCGAATTGTACTGATAAATTTGAAACTGTAAGCATTATAATTTTTTTAAATTCGGGGCAAAAGTAATGAATGCTTTGCTAGTCTCTAAAAAAAAAAGTAATATTTTATAAAAAGATTTTTTTGACCAATTTCTATGACAACATTAACACTTATAGAGGTCAAAGCTTTCATAATTTAACACCATATTAACTATTAGTACTTATTTGAATAACTAATTTTGCAAGGATAGTAACAATTACCCATGAATTTATTTAGTTTGTTCAACCATTTTATTTCAATTAAATATCTTTTTCTATTTTTTTCAATGGCTTCTTTGGTCAATTGTAATGATAAAAATACAGGAGAACAAATTGCCTATTTTGGTGGGCAAATTATCAACCCTAAATCAGATAAAGTTTATTTTTATAAGGATGAAGTGTTATTAGATTCTTCAAAACTAAATATCCATAATAAATTTTTAATTAAATTAGATTCTTTTGCACTGGGGCTCTACACTTTTAAACATGGTAATGAGTTTCAATATATCTATATGGAACCTTCTGATAGTTTATTAATTCGTTTAAATACATGGGATTTTGATGAATCTTTAGTATTTAGTGGAAAAGGTGCAGAACGTAATAATTTTTTAATCAACTTATTTTTAGAAAATCAAAAAGAGGATAAATTATTCTATAAATTTTATCATTTAAATGATAGTTTATTCGAAATAAAAATAGATTCTGTTTTAGAGCGTAAAAATTTACTATACACACAATTTAAATCAGAATTATCTGAAAATTCTGAACTTTTTGATAAGTTAGTAAATGTGGCAATAAAATATCCTTTATATAAAAAAAAGGAGGCCTATCCGTTTTTACACATGAAGAAAACACATTCGGATAAACATCCGGAAATTGATCCTTCCTTCTTTAAATTTAGAAAAAGTGTCAATTTAGATGATTTAACATTAAATAATTATTATGCACATTATAATTATGTGAAGTCTTATCTATATCATTTGGCTCATGAAAGACAAGTTATTGACAGTTCCAGAAGCAATCTGGAGGTCAATTTGATGCAAGTTGCTCTTGAAAAAATAGAAAATGAAACTATTAAAAATAGATTTTTACAAAGAGGAATTTGGATGACCTTAATGGATGAAAAAATTCCATCTAAAGAAAAGGAAAGGGCCAAACGTTTATTCTTTGACCATTGTACAGACAAAAAAAGTGTTTCAGAAGTAGCCAATTTAATCAATGCCTCTGACAAATTAGCTAAAGGATACCAGCTACCAAAACTAACATCATATAATTATAACAATATAGTTATCAACTTAAATGACATTATTAAGAATAAAAATACAGTCATATATACTTGGCCTACTAAGCTTAGTGAAATTGAAAACTTTACAAAGCGTATCAATTATTTAGAAAAAAAATATGCCGACTATTTATTTATAGGGGTAAACTCGGCATGTTCTGAATCGGAGTGGAAAAAACAGATCAAATTAAAACAATTGAATAAAAGTCATCAATATAGAGTTGATAAAGGTGTTGAATGGTTAGATATTAACTTTTCTCGAGCTATACTTATTGATAAAGACGGTGTAGTGCAAAATAACATGACCCATTTGGCAAATCCTCGTTTTGAAAAACAACTAAAAACAGTACTGCATTAGTAGGTTGTATAGCAACTAACAAAAAATAATTATTCCAAAACTCATTCCAAATCAATATATTAAGTGTACTTTTGCACACTCATAAACAAGAAGGCTTATTTATCTGCTAGAACTGCATTTTATTTAGGAGCCTTAGTTTGATAAATTATAACATATGTCTTTATTTAATGAGCTTGGCTTAAGTCAAGCTATTGTCAATGCCCTAACTGATCTAGGGTACGAAAAACCGACGCCAATTCAGCAACAATCTATTCCGCAAATACTTACATCTCAAAACGATGTAAAAGCATTTGCTCAAACCGGAACCGGTAAAACGGCAGCATTTAGTTTGCCTATAATTGAAAGAGTAGATCCCCAAAGTAAAAATACCCAAGCCATTATTTTATCGCCAACCAGAGAGTTGGCCATTCAAATTGGTAAAAACATTGAGGAGTTTTCAAAATACATGAAAAACATTAATGTGGTTACAGTATATGGTGGTGCCAGTATTGAAGATCAAATTCGTGGATTAAAAAGAGGTGCTCAAATTGTGGTAGGTACTCCTGGTAGAACTGTTGATTTGATCAAGCGTAAACAATTAAAACTTAAAGATATTAAGTGGGTGGTACTAGATGAAGCTGATGAAATGCTTAATATGGGTTTTAAAGATGATCTAGATCAAATATTAGAGGTAACTCCAAAAGAAAAACAAACTTTATTGTTTTCTGCCACCTTCCCCAGAGAAGTGGATGCCATTGCTAAAAACTATATGAATAAGCCTGTTGAAATTAATGCAGGTAAAAAAAATGTAGGAGCTGATAAAGTATCTCATGAGTATTACTTGGTATCTGAAAAGAATAGATATCCTGCCTTAAAAAGATTAGCAGATGTTAATCCTGATATTTATGGAATAGTTTTTTGTAGAACAAGAAGAGAAACTAAAAATGTGGCGGCCAATTTAATTGAAGATGGTTATAATGCAGATGCGTTACATGGCGATTTATCGCAAGCTCAACGTGATATTGTTATGGAAAAATTCAGAGCTAAACATCTGCAAATTTTAGTAGCCACAGATGTAGCCGCACGTGGATTAGATGTAGACGACTTAACGCATGTTATCAACTATAAATTACCAGACCAAGCTGAATCTTATACGCACAGAAGTGGTAGAACGGGAAGAGCTGGTAAAGAAGGTATATCAATAGCTCTTATTAACAATAGAGAAAAAAATGCTCTAAGGCCAATCGAAAAAAAAATAGGTAAAAAATTCATTCAAAAGCAAATACCTAATGGTAAAGAAATTTGCGAAAAACAATTGTTTAAATTGATTGATAAGATCAAAGATGTTGAAGTTAATGAAGAACAAATTAGCCCTTATTTAGAGAGTATTTATGCTCAGCTAAAAGATATTGATCATGATGAACTAATCAGACGCTTTGTATCTATTGAATTCAATCAATTTTTATCTTATTATGAAGGTGCAGATGATCTAAATGGTGATGATTCGAGAGAGCGTAAAAGAAGTAGTGATGAAAACTTTACCAGATTTTACATTAATTTAGGTAAAATGGATGGTTTGAATCCTGCCAAATTAATGGGATTGATCAATGAATACTTAAAAAAGAGAGACGTAGAAATAGGTCAAATTGAAATTTTAAAGAGTTTCTCATTTTTTGAAATTGACAAATCTTTCGCTGATAAAGTGCTAAAGGAATTTGAACATGCGGAATTTGCCGGTAGATCTGTTATTGTAGAAGTAACTACAAAACCTAAAGGAAGAAGTAGAGGAAGAAAAAAAGGTGGATTTGGCGGTAATAGACGTTCAAGTGATGATAGAAAATCTCGTAGCAACCGTTCTGGTGATAGAAAGTTTGGCCGTGACAGAAGTTCTTCAAGCGGAGGTTACAAAGGTGATAAGAAAAAAAGAAGCTATAGCAGTTCTAAAAGAAGATAGATTTTAAATAATACATTACAATAACTAACTCTATAAAGGTAAATGCATTGCGTTTACCTTTTTTTTATACTTTTATTCCACCAAAAAACAAATAGATGAAAGACAATAGTGACCAATGGAATCCTGTATTATATAATGATAAGCACGCATTTGTTTACGAATATGGAAAAGGTCTAATCGATTTACTCCAACCACAACCCAATGAACGTATATTAGATTTAGGTTGTGGGTCGGGTCAACTTACGGATACCATAAGTGAAATTTCAAAGAACATAGTGGGGATAGATAATTCTGCTGAAATGATTGCTGATGCTAAAATAAAATACAAGCACATCGATTTTCGTGTAGAAGATGCTACTCAATTCAATTTTGATCATAAATTTGATGCTATTTTTTCAAATGCCACTTTGCACTGGGTAACTAATTTTAATGCCGCGATAAATAGCATGTACCATAATCTTAGATCTAATGGCAGAATTGTCGTAGAATTTGGAGGTAAAGGAAATGTACAAACTATTGTAAATCAGTTGAGAATTTCATTAGCAAATAGAGGATATACAACACAATCTCAACTTAAACTTTGGTATTTTCCTTCTATAGGTGAATATACTACAGCATTAGAAAGTGCTAATTTTAAAGTCGTTTTTGCTCAACATTTTGAAAGACCTACTGAATTAGCTGATAATAACACTGGCATTAAAGATTGGATTTCTATGTTTGGAAAAAGTTTCTTTAAAGATGTAAATCTTAAGGATATTGAAGATATAAAAAATGAAATACAAGAAAAAGTAAAACCAACCTGTCTCATTGATGGAAAATGGTATGCTGATTATAAAAGGATAAGAATTATTGCCTTCAAACAATAAGTAAAACTTACGCTAATCACATTATTTTACATATTTTGTTTTTTTCATAAAATTCATAACGACCAAAGCCAAGAAGAAAAACATAGACAATACCAAAACAGAACTACGCATAGAACCAGTTAAAGATTGAATTAATCCAAAAGAAAAAGTTCCCATAACAATGGCAATTTTTTCTGTTACATCAAAAAAGCTAAAATAAGTGGCGTTATCATAAGTGTTTTCAGGAATTAGTTTAGAATACGTAGATCTGGCTAAAGTTTGAGTTGCTCCCAAAACCAAGCCCAAAACACCACCTAAAGCATAAAAATACATATCGACATTAGGACTTTTACCTGGTAATAAATAAGCAGCAAAACTTACTAAAACCCAGATGGCTATGGTAATTTTTAATGTTTTTATATTGCCAATTTTACCGGAAATTCTTGCAAATAAATAGGCTCCTAACACGGCTACAAGTTGAATTAATAATATAGTAATAATTAAGTTGGTTGTTGGTAAACCCAATTCTTCATCACCAAACTTACCAGCTAAAACTATAATGGTTTGTACACCTGCACTAAACAAAAAAAACGAAGCTAAAAAAATCTTTAAAACAGGTAATTCTTTAACTTCTTTATACACCAATTTAAGTTCCTTAAATCCCTTAAAAATATAATCTTTTTCAGGTTTCCGTTTAAAAGTATTACTTGGTAAATAAGAAAAAGTATATTGAGCAAAACCCAACCACCATATTCCTACCAATACAAAAGACATTTGAAAAACCAAGGTAGGTGGTGCCTCTCCAGGCTGTAAAGGATGATCTATAAAACCATACCATTCAGGCTTCATTATCATCGTTAAAATAAAAAGCAGCAAAAACACTGAGCCTACATAACCATGAATAAATCCTTTGGCACTAACTTTATCATGTTGTTCGGGAAAAGCAACTTCTGTGAGATATGCATTATAGAATACAATACTACCCCAAAAACCTATACTTGCTAAAATAGAAAAAATAATACCGACCCATAACCTATCTATCCCATCAAAAAAATACAATGACATAACAGAAAAAGACCCTAACAGGCAAAAGAATTGTAAAAACCGCTTTTTATTACCCATATAATCAGCAATACTCGAAAGCATTGGTGAAATAAATGCCACAACTAAAAAAGAAACAGATAAAGTATATGAATACAATACTGTATTATTCCATTCTGTGCCTAAAAAAGTAACTTGAGCATCTTTTCCACCGGTAACCATTCCATAATACAATGGAAAAACCGCTGTAGTAATGACTAATGGATATACAGAATTTGCCCAATCGTAAAATGCCCAAGCATTTATTAATTTTTTATCACCTTTTTTTAACATATAAATATAAATTTCAAAAAACAAATTCCAATACCAAATTGTAATTAATCAGTATACGTTTAGGACTAAGTTCCTTTAGGGTTGCCAATGAAAAAGCCGATCTTTTTAAGAACGGCTTACAAAGTACTCATTTATTTTGAAAACTAATTTGATAAAGCTTTAGCATTAAACTTTTTTGCCATTACTGTTGCTTCAGGTAAGTAAGCTCTTAAATCATTAATTCTTGATTGATTAGATGGGTGTGTACTTAAAATTTCTGGTGGAGCTTGATCCGCTCCAGCTCTTTGACTCATTCGTACCCAAACCTCAGCTGCTTCTTCACCATTATAACCGGCCATAATCATAAATACCAATCCTAGCCTATCTGCCTCACGTTCATGCGTTCTGCTAAAAGGCAACATCACTCCTACTTGAGAGCCTACCCCATAAACAGTATTCCAAATTTGTCGTTGTTCAGGTGATTTATTTGCAGTTGCTACCGCAACGGCTACACCACCTAATTGTTGAATGGTTCCTGTTGACATACGTTCTTGACCATGTTTAGCAAAAGCATGTGCTACTTCATGACCCATAACAGCGGCTATACCATCTGTATTTTTACAAATAGGCAAGATACCTGTGTAAAACACAACTTTTCCACCCGGCATGCACCAAGCATTAATTGTCTTATCTTCTACCAAATTAAACTCCCATCTATAACTATCGGCTTCAGCTTTCATATCATTTACCCGCATAAATCTGTCAACTGCTTTTGATATTCTAGCTCCTACTTCTTTAATTTCATTGGTTTCAGCCGTATTTGTAGATAACTTATTTTCACTTAAAAAGCCTTGATACTGAGCAAAGCTCATAGGTAAAATTTGGGCATCACTTACAAAATTTACCCGTTTTCTACCTGTAATTGGCACCGTACTACAACTCACCAAAAATATAGCTACAATAACTATAGAAATTATTTTTTTCATACTTAAGTGTTCTATTTGTTTTATTAAAAGTAAATATACAAAAATTGTTTAAATTCGTAATTGCAAAGGTAATTCATATTTAATGACTAAAAAAAACAATTTCGACATACCAAGTTCAATAATTAGAACCGGTAAATTATTACAATTATTTTCAAGCAGTTTGGCTTCAAAATTTGCTTTAAAAATATTTGCAACACCTCCAAATTATAAGATTCCTGAGCGGGAAGAAATGATGCGTAAGAGTGCTAAAAATGAAATGGTAATGATACCAGATATACAAAAAGAAGTGATGGTTTATACCTATGGATTTTCTAAAACAAAAGTATTATTGGCTCATGGATGGGCAGGAAGAGGTACTCAACTCTATGAAATAGCCGATAAATTATTAGAAAACGGTATGATGGTCATTAGCTTTGATGCACTTGCTCATGGATTGTCTAAAGGAAAAACAACAAATTTTTCCGATTCAATTGCCACTATAAATTATCTAAATGATAAATATGGACCGTTTGAAGCTGCAATTGGGCACTCTTATGGTGGTATTACTTTAATGGCTGCCCTATCAAAAAATGTATTTATAAATAGATTAATTACCATTGGCATAGAAGGATCTATCCCTAAAATTGTAGATCTATTTGTAAAAAAATTACAACTAAAACCCAAGGTGGCTCGATTGATGAAAAAGCAAATGAAGCTCAAATATAAAATGGACTTAACATCGGTTTCTGCCATAGAAACGGCTAGAAATATAAACATTCCAACATTGGTGGTACATGATACGCAAGACTTAGACGTAGATGTAAGTGCTGCTTATAAAATACGACAAAGCTTAGTGAATGGACTGCTATTGGTCACAAATGGGTTAGGTCATCGAAAAATTTTAAGAGACCATAGTACTATCTATAAAATTATAGATTTTATTAAAAAGTAAATGCTCATTTTTAATATAACAAAAGAAAAATTTGGGTGAATTTAAAGCAACTTAATCTTTAAAAATTATGTCAATTATAATGAGCTTGCATTTAATAATAAAGTTCATGGTTGCATTTTTTGAGAATAATACATTTTGAATTATTATGAAACAAATACTTTCCTCTTTAATAATAGTATTACTTATAAGTTGTACTGGCAATGCTCAAAAGAATAGTACAGAAACATCTAAAGAAAATATAAAAATGACTGATAAAAAAGATAAGATAGAAAAAACTGAAGCTGAATGGAAAGTAGCACTGACTGATCAAGAATATTATGTATTGCGTCAAAAAGGTACAGATAGACCCGGTGATGATGGTTATACCAAGCATTTTGAAAAGGGAACTTATGTTTGTAGAGCCTGTAATTCGCAATTATTTGAATCTGGCAGTAAATATGAAAGTCATTGCGGTTGGCCCTCTTTTGACGACGCTATTCCCGGTACTATTGACTTCACAAAAGATAGTAGTCATGGTATGATTAGAACCGAAATTACCTGTACAAAATGCGACAGTCATTTAGGTCATATCTTTGATGACGGACCAAAAGAAACTACCGGTAAACGCTATTGTGTAAATACGAGCTCTATAAAGTTTATAAAAGCTGAATAGTCTTCTTTTTTTTCGTTAAAATTAACGACCATGAGTTCAAATTATATAGTTAATATTCAAAACCAATTTGCTTATGCAAAAAGTTTAGGTGATAAAACTTTTGAGCAATTAAAAGACAACGAAATTCATTGGCAATATAATAAGGACAGTAATAGTATTTCCATAATTGTTAAGCATTTGGTTGGTAATATGTTATCGCGATGGACCAACTTTTTAACTGAAGACGGCGAAAAAAATTGGAGGCATAGAGATACTGAATTTGAAGATGCCTACACTTCAAAAGCCGAATTGTTAGTGGCCTGGGAAAAAGGTTGGGCCTGTTTATTTGGTGCTATAAGGCCGTTAAAAGAAGATGATTTAAGTCGTATTATTTATATAAGAAATGAAGGCCATACTATTATGGAAGCCATGTACAGACAATTAAGCCATTATTCTTTTCATGTAGGTCAAATAGTTTATGTTGGAAAAATGATTAAAGGAGAAAATTGGAAGAGTCTATCCATTCCTAAAAATGAATCCTCAAATTTCAACGAAGATAAATTCAGCAAAGAAAAACATAGAGGTCATTTTACAGATGGAATGAAATAAATATTATATTTACCTTTCTATGCTTCCTTTTATGTCTAAAAAAATTCACAAATCTATTCGGTATTTCCTTTTTATATTCCTAATCTTTATTGCTTCTTGCACTAAACGCCAAACAAAAACTGTAGTTCAACAGGATTTTTGTGAAAGTATTCATAGAAATGACAGTATTAGTCTTACTAATGAACTAAAAGGTTTTTCTGATTTGATGAAAACCAAAACCGGTGTCTATGTTTTAGAAGATGGTGGTGGAGCTCTTGTTACTCGGGCATGGTTAACAGCATATGCCGAAAAAACTATTGATATACAATATTTTATTTTTTCTACTGATAATGTAGGCCTCATTGCATGCGACTATTTAATAAGAGCTGCAGATAGAGGCGTAAAAATTAGAATTTTAGTTGATGATATTATGGTAGATGCAGATCTCAATGATATTTTGATGATGGATAGCCATAAAAATATTAGTATAAAAGTATACAATTCAGGGGTTAATCTGGGGAAAAGTATTTATAGTAAGGTTAAAAAATTTGCTACCGATTTTAGAAATGCAAATCAACGAATGCACAATAAAACATTTATTGTAGATGGTAAAATAGTTATAACCGGTGGTAGAAATATTGCCGATGAATATTTTGATTATGATCATGAATATAACTTTAGAGATAGAGATGTATTATTATTGGGAAAAACAGTTAGTACGGTTGAGCTATCCTTTAATGATTTTTGGATTAGTAAAATAAGCGTTCCTATTACTGATTTAGCAGCAGAAATTCCAGATACTTTTACAGATCCTAATCGTTTTGACAAACTCCATCAATATGCTTGTAATCCTGAGAATTTTTGGCCTCAAATTAGAACTCAAATTGAAAACCTTCCTGATGCTTTTGAGACCATAAAGAATTCTGGTAGTTTGGTATGGTCTGATAATGTGGTTTTTGTGTCTGACGATCCCGGAAAAAATGACGGTACCAAAGGATTGGGTGGTGGTGGTCAAACAACAGAAACTTTAATTAACTTGGTAAAACAAGCTCAGAAAACCATAGATATTCAAACACCTTATTTAATTACATCAGCACTAAGCCAACATCTTTTTAAAGCAGCCGTAGATCGTGGTGTAAAAGTAAGAATTCTAACCAATAGCCTTGCTTCTACTGATAATTTGGAGGCCTTTAGTGGTTATCAAAGAGATAGAAAGAAACTATTAAAAACGGGAATAGAAATCTACGAATTTAAACCGGATGCCGCTGAACGTTATAAAATTATGACAGGTGAATTACAAGATACCTTAGATTTTAAACCTGTTTTTGGCCTACATTCAAAAACCATGGTTGTAGACGGAATAACTACAGTTATTGGCACTTTTAATTTAGACCCTAGGAGTGCCAATTTAAACACAGAATGTTTGGCAATAATTCATAATGAACAAATAGCCACAACTGTTCTCAAGGGCATTGAAATTGAATTCAAGCCAGAAAATTCTTGGCATATTACTTTAGACTTCAACCCCGACTCAGAAGTTAAAACAACAAAACGTATAAAATCTTGGACTAGAAAAATTTTACCTAAAGAAATCTTATAAAATCGGATTAATAATTATCCACATCTATATTAAATCGAATAGACCTAAATTCAGTTATTGATTGAAAACTATTTTTAATTTTTTGAATAATGGCTTTTGATTGTTTGATAGGTCTGTCTTGTGGTAATTTAATTAAAATAGTTTTGATATGTTGATTTCTAATTCGAGATATTGCAGGGCTTGTAGGACCTAAAATATGATCTCCAAAGGTGTTAAAAAGAGAGGTGTACAACCATTCGGCTCCGGCATTTACTTTCATATAATCTTTATGTTTTAAAACAATTTTTATCATCCGTAGCAAAGGCGGATATTTATACTGATGCCTTTCATACAGTTGTTCTTTATACATAGCTGCATAATCGTTGGTAGTAACTTGCTGTAATATTTGATGGTAAGGATTAAACGTTTGTATAGCAACTTTACCTCTTTTTTTATCTCGCCCTGCCCTACCTGATACTTGCACTAATAATTGAAAACTTTTTTCATGTGCTCTAAAATCAGGAAAATTAAGCATATTGTCGGCATTTAAAACACCCACTAAAGATACATTGGCAAAATCTAAACCTTTAGACAACATTTGTGTTCCCACTAAAATATCTATTTCTTGGGATTGAAAAGCATCTATTATTTTATGATAACCATATTTACCTCTGGTGGTGTCTAAATCCATTCTACCCACCTTGGTTTCAGGAAATAGTTCTTGTAACTCTAATTCTATCTGTTCTGTGCCAAACCCTTTAGTATCTAAATCAGGATTGCCGCATGCAGCACAAATTTTTGGCATTGCTTTATGATAACCGCAGTAATGACATTGCAATTCTCCTTTTAATTTATGATAGGTCAGACTAACATCACAATTAGGACATTGTGGCGAAACACCACAAGACCTACACTCCACTATTGGAGAGTATCCTCTCCTATTTTGGAATAAAATAACCTGTTCTTTTAATGCTAACGCCTCATTAATAAGCAATAATAGTCGTTCAGAAAAGTGCTTAGACATTCGTTTTTTTCTATAAGCTTCTTTAATATCTACCAATTCAATTTCTGGTAATAACAAATTACCATAACGTCTATTGAGTGTTACCAAACCATACTTCTGTTGTTCTGTATTGTAATAACTTTCTAAAGATGGTGTAGCACTTCCTAATAATACTTTAGCCTTATGTAATTTTGCTAAAACTATAGCCGCATCTCTTGCATGATATCTTGGAGCAGGATCAAATTGTTTATAAGAAGTTTCATGCTCTTCATCTACTATAATTAATCCCAAATCAGAAAATGGCAAAAATACAGATGACCTAGCTCCTAAAATTAATTTTGCTTTGGCATCATTATGTAAGGTATTGTTCCATACTTCTACCCTTTCGTTTAAGGAGTATTTTGAATGAAAAACGGCTATTTTATTCCCAAAATATTTTTGAAGCCTAGTAATAAGTTGAGTAGTCAAAGCAATTTCTGGTACCAAATACAATACTTGCTTGCCTTGTTTTAGCACTTCACCAATTAGTTTTACATAAATTTCGGTCTTACCACTAGAGGTAATTCCATGTAATAAAACAATATCTTTTTTGGTAAAATTTTCTGTTAGTTCTTTGAAAGCCTCTTTTTGAAAATCATTAAGTTCTTTATATTTTTCTGTAGCTTCATTAAAATTAACCCTATCAGTTTGAACCGAATAAATTTCAAAAACATCTTTGGCTACCAAGGCTTTGATCACTGCAGAAGAAACTTTTCCGGCTTTTTTAAGTGCATCGTGCTTAATGGGTTTTTTTGTTACGGCATTTAACGAAAAATACGCTAAAATAGCATTGCGTTGTTGTACAGCCCTACTGAGATTGTCTAATAATTGATGGAGTTTAAATTCGTCTTCAAAGTGTTTATTTAACCTAATATATTTAACTAATTTAGGCTTATATTGTTCTATGATCTCTTCTTTTAATACAATTGCTTTTTTTGCAAATAGATTATTTAAAATGGGTAAAACACGCTTTTTGTCTAAAATATCGCTAATCTTACTGATAGGCAGTATGGCTTGATGCTCTAGGGCTTCAATAATTAAAAATTCATCATCTGTTAATTCTGTACTATGATCAAAATTATCATTTTTCAACACCTGGGTTTCACTCTCTAATAAAAATGATGATGGTAAAGCAGAACGCAGTACTTCGCCTAAAGAACACATATAGTAATTGGCAATCCATTGCCAATGTTGTAACTGTATTTTAGTGATAATAGGTTGTTCATCTAAAATTTGAAATATTTCTTTAGCTTTATATGCCGTAGGCTCAATTTGATGTATTTCTGCAACAACTCCCGTATATATCTTTGACTTACCAAAAGGAACGGCTACCCGCATACCCAACTTTAAAAAATCGGCTTCTGCTTCAGTTATTTTGTAAGTAAATAATTGTTGTAAAGGAAGGGGCAATATGATGTTTATATAAAAATTCAAGATTTGTTGTTTCTGGTTTGGTAAAAATATTCAATTGACTTCATTTATTGATACAGAAATGAATGTATTTTATTTTATGAACCACAGCCTAATTTAAGACTTTTTGAGATGAGTTCAGAGGCATCACTTTAAATTTTGGCATGCTGTTTGCAAAAGTAATTATAATAGTGTTAACCAATACCTATTTTTTATTAACCTTTAACACTTTCAATTATGAAAAAAATTATAGTATTACTCGTAACCCTTTTCACTTTTAGTATAAGTTCGCAAGTTTTTGCAATGACTAAAAGTGACTCAAATACCGCCTATAAATATAAAAAAGGATATGGTGAAAAATTTACTTTTGTTGAAAATGGAATTACATTTTCAGTATTCCAAAATGGTGAATTTGATTTTTATATCAATCCTAGACGCGGGGTACATGCCAATGTAGATTTTGATGAAGTGAGTATCAACTTCAATTCAGGTTACAATTATGATGCATATGTGCAATATGATGATTATGGTGCTATAATACAAATTGAAGATGTACCAATCTATTATGATCATTATGGTAGAATTACGCAAGCTGGTGATGTAGATATCAATTATTATTCAAACCGTTTGGTTAGAGTTGGTGACTTACGTGTGCATTATAATGTTTATGGACATTACACTCATTTTACCGGATTTATCAATGTATTGAATAGACATTATATCTATCATCCGTTTCATAGCTTTTTTGCTAGACCTATCTTTAATAGATGTATAGTAAGTTATAAACCTTATAGAAACCATTATAGACCTACTAGATATGATTATCATTATGGTAAAAACAACCATAAACGTCATTATAAATCTAATAGAAGTTATAGAAAAATAGACTCTAGAATTAGAACTACAAATAGTAAAGATAACAAACGTCGTTCTAGTACAAACCGTAGCGTAAAAAGAAATAACACTTCTGGTAAAAGACAAAGCACTAGAGGAATTTCTCAAACGCAAAGAAGTACAAAAAGAAATACAAATGGACGAATTTCTAAAAATACTAGAGGAACTAAGTCAAGAGTAAAACCAAGAACTACAGTTCGTAACAACACTCAAACAAGAAGAGTGGTGAAAAACAGAACCGTAAAAAGTCCTACTAACAGCGTAAGTAAAACGCGTACTAGAGGAAAAATACAAAACAGATCAGTTCAAAAACCTGTTCAAAGAACAGTAAGAACACAAACGAGAAAAGCACCAAAAAGAAAGGTGGTTCAAAGACCGTCTTCATCAAGAAATAAAAGTTCGGTGCAAAGAAAAAGTAGTAAAACTTCTTCTGGAAAGAGATCAACATCTAGACGAAGAATGTAAAGAAGTGAAAAAATAATAAAAGAGAAAGTGAATTGAAAAAAGTCTTACCAAATGGTAAGGCTTTTTTTTTTAAATTGATAATAATCAAAAAACAACAATTACTCTTTTCATTTTTATGAGATCAATTTTTTATAATTAATCTTTTAAACAATAAATAAATTTCACAAAACTCATGCAACCCTCAAGTTGTAATCTGTTCCCATTAAATCTTTAGTGCTTGAGATAAGGGAATTTAATCTTACAAAACAAATGTAAAAAAAATGAAATAATTGAGAAAAAAAATAATATTTTGATTTATTTATTTTCTAATTTATTTTTGAATATAAACATTAGTAAAATAGGGATAGCAAGAATGATAACCATTGTTTTATTCTGAATAAATACTTGTGGATACAATGCCAAAGTAAGTACAAAGCCGCCTACAGCACCACCTAAATGGGCACTATGGCCTGTATTACCTAATTGTGCTTTCATTCCATACATAGAATATAATAAGTAACCAACACCAAAAACATACCCTGGAATTCCGAAAAAAGGAAAAAAGATAAAGCGCAATTCCATATGAGGATTTAACATAATAGCCGCATATACCACACCCATAATAGCACCAGAGGCACCCACGGCACTATAATAAGGTTCTTTTTTATGAAAACTCAATGCTAATGTACTACCCGCCAACAAACTACCAACATATATTAATAAAAATTTTAATATCCCCAATTGATGGATAACATCATCGGCAAACACATACAGGGCAAACATATTAAAAAATAAGTGTGCTTGGTCTACATGTAAAAAACCTGAACTAAACATGCGTATTTGTTCTCCATTTAAAATAGGACCAATCTGAAATTTGTATTTTTCAAAAAACAATCTATCTGAAAACCCTTTTAATGAGAATAGCACATTCACAATTATAATTATAATAACAATCTTATCCATAAAATTATTTTTTTTCAAAGATAAAATTAATATGCCGATATTTGTCAAAATTTTTTGAATGCAATTTTTAGTTTTTATACTTGTTTATCCGTTAATTTGGATATTCTCTATCTTACCTTTAAGGATTTTATATATTTTTTCTGATGGTATTTACTACCTGCTTTATTATATTATTGGCTATAGAAAAAAAACGGTCTATTACAATTTAAAATTAGTTTTTCCTGAGAAATCCGAACTAGAAATTCAAAAAATAGCAAAGAAATTTTATAGACATTTTGTTGATATTTTTATTGAAATGATAAAATCATTTACCATTTCTGAAAAGGAAATTTCAAAAAGATATAGATTTAAAAATATTGAAGTTTTACATCAATTAGAACATCAAAAAAGAAGTGCTATATTATTAGGAGCCCATTATGGTAATTGGGAGTGGGTATTTATATTAAACGCAAAAATGGAATATAATGGATATGCCATTTACAAAAAAATAAAAAATATCTATTTAGATAAAAAAATAAGGGCGACCAGAGGTCGTTTTAATACAAATTTGATTCCAACAAAAGAAACATTTTCGCTCATAGAGTATAATACCAAAGAAAATATATTATCGCTTTATGGTTTTTTAGGAGATCAATCACCCAAGGCAAACAAAGCTCATTATTGGTCAGAATTTCTGGGTGTGAATGTACCCATTTACACAGGTGCAGAAATGTTAGCCAAAAGATATAATCTGACGGTAAGTATATTCATAACAAAAAAAATTAAAAGAGGTTATTATGAAACTACTTTAGAAATCATTACAGACCAGCCAACTACCTTTGAAGACTATAAAATTACCGATATCTTCTTAGAGAAAGTTGAGCAACAAATCATGATGGCACCTGAATTTTATTTTTGGACACATAAACGCTTTAAGCACAAGAAGCCCTTAAAGTTATAATTTAGTTTAATCAATACCTGCAATTTTTGCTATTTCATCCATGACTCTTTTGGCCAAAGCGTCTGCTTTTTCTTGAGTGGTACTTTCTGTATAAATTCTAATTATTGGTTCAGTATTTGATTTACGCAAATGCACCCATTCATTAGCAAAATCAATTTTAACACCATCAATGGTATTTACCTCTTCGTTTTTATAACTATGGCTCACGGTCTTTAAAATACCGTCAACATCTAAATCGGGTGTTAGTTGAATTTTATTTTTACTCATAAAATAACTAGGGTAAGTGTTACGTAATTCTTTAGTACTCAAATTACACTTTGCCAAATGAGATAAAAATAAGGCAACACCTACCAAAGAATCTCTACCATAGTGTGATGCCGGATAAATAATGCCACCATTGCCTTCGCCTCCAATTATGGCATTAGTGTCTTTCATTAATTGTACTACATTAACCTCACCAACGGCACTTGCCTGATACTGACCACCATGTTTTTCTGTAACATCACGTAATGCTCTTGATGATGATAAATTAGAGACTGTATTACCTTTGTCAAATTGTAAAACATAATCTGCACATGCAACCAAAGTATATTCTTCACCAAACATTGATCCGTCTTCACAAACCAAAGCCAGTCTATCAACATCAGGATCAACAACAATTCCTAGATCTGCTTCTTCTTTAACAACCAATTCAGAAATATCAGTTAAATGTTCTGCCAAAGGCTCTGGATTATGAGGAAAATGACCATTAGGCTCACAATATAGTTTTACACATTCAACGCCTAATCTTTCTAATAATTTCGGAATTACAATACCACCTGTGGAATTTACTGCATCTACTACCACTTTAAGTTTGGCATTTTTAATAGCATCAACATCGACCAATTTTAATCTAAGGACTTCATCAATATGTTTATCCATATATCCTTGTTGCTTATTATAAACTCCTAAGTCATCTACGTCAGCAAAATGAAAGGCATCAGATACTGCAATTTCTAATATATCGGCACCATCCATACCATTTAAAAACTCTCCTTTTTCATTTAAAAGTTTTAAGGCATTCCATTGTTTTGGATTATGGGAAGCTGTTAAAATGATACCACCATTTGCTTTTTCTAATGGCACAGCTACTTCAACTGTTGGTGTTGTAGATAAACCTAGATCTATAACATCAATTCCCATTCCTACCAAAGTATTGGCTACTAAACTACTTACCATTTTACCTGAAATTCTAGCATCTCTACCAATTACAACCAATAATTTTTTAATTTCCGGGTTTCTTTTAATTAGCCAACTACCATAAGCTGCAGCAAATTTTACAGTATCTACCGGTGTTAAATTAGTGTTGACTTGACCTCCAATAGTACCTCTAATACCTGAAATTGATTTTATTAAACTCATATTAATTTTTATTTTTGAACAAAGATAAATTTTTAAATAAAAAAACCGCTGAATTATCAGCGGTTTTAACTTTAAAATAGATTAATAGACTATTTTTTATTCTTAGCATCCATTTTGTTTTTCAAATCAGCTAAAGCAGAAATATCTCCTAAGGTAGATTTCTCTACATTATCTTCTATTTTCTTTTTTGTTGCTTTAACCGCTTTTACTTCTTGTTCTCTAAATATAGAAGTATGAGATACTACCAATCTTCTATATTCCTTATTAAATTCTAAAACTTTAAAGTCAACTTTATCGCCTTTTACCACTTTAGAACCATCTTCTTTTTCCATGTGACGTGACGGAACAAATGCTTCAACATCATCATCACCAAAAGAAACCAATGCTCCTTTATCAGTTACTTGAGTAACCTCACCGGCATGCACAGAATCAATTGAAAATTTATCTTCATAAGCATCCCAAGGATTTTCAGTAGTTTGCTTATGTCCTAAATTCAATTTACGTCCTTCTACATCTAATTCTAATACTTGAACATCTAATTTATCACCAACTTTGACAAAGTCTGATGGATGTTTAACTTTGGTTGTCCAAGATAGATCAGAGATATAAACCAATCCATCTATTCCTTCTTCTAATTCCACAAATACTCCAAAATTAGTATAATTTCTAACTGTACCTGTATGTTTAGAACCTACCGGATATTTAGTGGTAACATCTGTCCAAGGATCTGGATGTAATTGCTTCATACCTAAAGACATTTTACGTTCTTCGCGGTCTAAAGTTAAAACAACAGCTTCTACCTCATCTCCAACATTTACAAAATCTTGTGCAGAGCGTAAATGTGTTGACCATGACATTTCTGAAACGTGGATCAATCCTTCAACACCTTGACTTACTTCAATAAATGCACCATAATCAGCAATGATAGCTACTTTTCCTTTTACCTTGTCTCCTATTTTTAATTCACCGTCTAATGCTTCCCAAGGATGTTTTTGTAATTGTTTTAATCCTAATTGGATTCTAGATTTATTATCATCAAAATCAAGAATAACAACATTCAACTTTTGATCTAATTCTAGAACCTCGCTTGGGTGATTTATTCTACTCCAAGATAAATCAGTAATATGAATTAATCCGTCAACACCACCTAGATCTACAAACACACCATAAGAAGTAATGTTTTTAACTACACCTTCTAATACTTGTCCTTTTTCTAACTGACCAATTATTTCTTTCTTTTGTTCAGCAAGATCTGCTTCAATAAGTGCCTTATGAGAAACTACAACATTTTTGAATTCGTGATTGATCTTAACCACTTTAAATTCCATTGTTTTTTCTACATATTGATCGTAATCTCTAATAGGTTTTACATCAATTTGAGAACCAGGTAAGAATGCTTCGATGCCAAAAACATCTACAATCATACCTCCTTTTGTTCTACATTTTATAAAGCCGTTAACCACTTCTTGAGTTTCATGAGCTGTATTTACTCTACCCCAAGCCTTAATTACTCTTGCTTTTTTATGAGACAATACCAATTGCCCAGTACTATCTTCACGTTTGTCAACCAAAACTTCAACAGTATCACCTACTGCTAAGTCAGGATTATATCTAAATTCGTTAAGAGAAATAACACCTTCAGATTTTGAATTGATATCTATTATAGCTTCACGTTCAGTCAAATTAACTACAGTACCATCAATAACTTGACGTTCTTCAACCAATCCAATGATACCTTGTAAAGCTTCATCAAAGGCTTTTAATTTTTCTTCATCAACAGCTTCAATACCTTGTTCGTATTTATGCCAATCAAAATTATCTAAAAACTCTTGTGTATTTGTTGCCGTTGGAACAGCTTCTTTAGCTTCAATCTCTTTTGTTTCTTCCTCAGCAATTTCAGCAACTACTTCTTCCTTCACCGCTAATTTTTCCTCTTTCTTTTCTTTCTTAGGTGCTTTAGCAGCAACCTCTTCTTTTACTTCTTTCTTTTCTTCTTTAGGTGCTTTAGCAGCAACCTCTTCTTTTACTTCTTTCTTTTCTTCTTTAGGTGCTTTAGCAGCTACTTCTTCTTTTTCCTCTTTCTTTTCTTTCTTAGGTGCTTTAGCAGCAACCTCTTCTTTTACTTCTTTCTTTTCTTCTTTAGGTGCTTTAGCAGCTGCTTCTTCTTTTACCTCTTTCTTTTCTTCTTTAGGTGCTTTTTTTGCAACTTTTTCCTCAGAAGTATAATGTGATTGTACACCTAATTGTTCAACTAAAATAGTATAGAATATCGCTCTATATTTATTTCTATTTGAAGAACCTATAGTTTCAATGGCCTTTGCAATAGCTTCATCTAATTTTGGACTATCTTCTAATCCTAATTTTTTGATTAAGAAATTCTTTTTAACGGTTTCTAATTCTTTAGTATCAGAACTTGAAACTTTTTCTGAATCTGCTTTATAAATTGATGGGCCTAATCCTTTAGTTACACTTGCTAATAAATCCGTATTGATTTTAATTCCTAATTTATTAACCTCTTCGGTGTATAAATCTATTTTTTCTTGTAGTTTAGACATATGGTCTAATTAAGTTTGTATTTTATTGTTTTTCAGATTTTTAACGACTTAACAATAAAAGAGTTTATAATAATTTTTGTTCTAAAATTCCTTTTTCAAATCTGTACTCGTAAAAAGGAGTGCAAATTTACATATTTTTTTTAATCTAACAATTAGAAAATCAAATAATTGGAATCCTTAGGGTACTCTAGTAGGTACATTGTCTATTTGAATTCTATATTAGGAATAGTATTCCCTTCAATTTTTGCTGAATGAAAGGAGGTTTGAAGGTTTCAATAAACTGTTTTTTTGATCTATAACTTAGGTGTTTTTAGTTGTTATTTTTTGAGCAATAAAAACTTCAAAAAGAACTATTGGGAATAACAATTTTTTTATGGTTGTTACCTTCATATATTGCTTAAGCGATTTTTTAATTTTAAAAATATTTGTTACATGATAATCTCCTGTAAATCTATTTCCAGCCATTTTTCGTCCAATTTTGTAAAAAACATTTTCTGTTGGCCCGGAAACTAAAACGACACCATTTGGGGTAAGCAATCTGTTAAAAAGTTTATGTAAAGGCTCTAGGTCATCAATATGTTCTAATACATCTAAAGCGAATATGATGTCAAAGGTATTGTCTTTCAAATTTTTCGTTAGAATATCTCCCTCAATAAAATCGATATTGGATGGAAAGTTAATTTTATCTCTCACCAGTTGTAATGGACCAAATTCAATGTCACAGGCAGTTACATCATAACCTTCCTTTGCAAGCATATAGCTTAATATACCTGATCCACATCCAAAATCAAGAATTTTATCTCCAGATCTCTTATGAAGTGCATAGTCATATGCTATTCTAACTCTTTTCCAAAACAACCAGTCTATCAGAGGGTTTTTATGAGAATATGCCGGTAATGCGGCTTCTCCTATTTCGTAATTATCCCCTTCTTTAAGGATCTGCTTAAAAACAGTTTTGAATTTTCTTTTTGATGTATTAAACATGTTCATATTAATTTTGCTTTATATCCTGACCAATGGGGGATTGGCAGCTCATTTTGCTGTTAAAAATAACAAATTAGGATTACATAAGAAGTTCAAATCTCATTTTAATTAATAAAGCATAGGCCTTTATTCATTTGAAGTCATACAGATACTTGTAATTTCTCTCTAGTACTCAGGTTCGGAAATCACATATGGCTAGCTCTTTCTTCCAAACCTGCTTGCCAGTTAAGAATCAGCGGATAGGTAATAGTGAGATGCAGATCAAGTTATATAATGTTAAAGTATTGATAATTCTATCGGAAATATCAACATTTCAACACTCCAAAATCATCATTATGTGATAATTAAAAACCCTCCAAAGGCAGACAAGTAAAATATTAACTTTGAAGTCCTGATAGCCTATCGGGATAGGCTAGTGCTTTTCATAGGAGCCATTGTTATATCTCGTATTACTCAGTAATTTCCAATTTTACATCATCAATAAATATTTCTAAATCGGATTGGGTTGGATTTGCAGTAGCTCCAATTTGAATTCTCTCATAAATTAACGGTTGTTGTAATTCAAAATTAATTCCATTAGATGCAAATTCAGCTTGAAATATATCTGCGTTTGGCATATTCATTCCCAGTTCAGATATTGCTTCTTGGCCATTAATAAATAGTTTATTTATTCCATCATCATTTTGGGATAACTTCATTTCCCAAACTATATTTACCCACTCATTTCTTGGAAATGAAATATTTGTTTGCGAAATCGTTGCACCCAATATTTTACCTCTTTCGATAGCTAATAAATTATTAGCTTTCATCATTAACCTTATACCTGGACATTGATTATTAGAAACTGTAGCGTCCCAACATGAACAACATTCCAAATCGATTAGTAAAAGGTTTTCGATAATATCAGTAGATGCAATATAGAAATCAGCTACAATTTTGATAGTAGAACCTTCGGGTGCATTCAGTCCACCTTTTTCAATATCCATTTTTGATAAAGTATTGTCTGAAGCTTTAGCATATATTCTTAAAGATTGATTTCCTTCTAACGCAATACTGTTCGCAATTTCAATTTCATTAATTCCACCATCTGGATTCACTTGTTGTATGTTAGTCCATCTACTACCATCATTTGGAAATAATTCCATTAAATCTTTTCCTTTAGTTTCAAAGCCATCCTCAAATAAATAATTTACTTCATTGCTTGGCATTGAATTTTCATCTTTTGTGCAAGAAGTAATTATTAATAAGATGAATATGATTTTTTTCATCTGGTTTCGTATATGTGTGCCAACGTGAGTTCGTGTAATAACTCCGTTTAATTTAGGTTAAAAGTAGAAAAAATATTTGATTGCATTTTATTTTTCAAAAAACAACTTAAAATGATTAGAAATACCTCTGATTTGCTATAAAAAGACGAAAAATTGTCTAAAATTGATGATAAATGAGCTTTTATTTTGCCCATTAATGTTTTAAAATCAAAAATAGAACTAAAAATTATCTGTTTACATGTTTCTAAGTGCTTGTACAACGATTATCGGTGTTGTGTGATGGCATTATTTAATTATTTTTTTTAACCACTGTATGCATTCAACTTCGTCAACAATTGACCAAGAATGTGGGTGTCTCATTCCGTTACTTCTATATCCTGTTTGATAAGTTTGCATAAATTCTGCTCTTTGGTTTCCCATTAATAAAAGTCGGTTAATTAATTCAGAAGTCACCAAATAACTCTGAGTGCTAACAGGTTGATTTCTATTAACAAGTCTCCATTCAATATCAACATCATGATATACTCTAACTGGCATGTTTTTCAGCCACTTTTCATTTTCTCCGTATTTTTTATTCATTGAAAACGGATTTATTTCTTTATAATAATCAATATTCTCTTTTGGTATTCCATGGTCGTTTTTTATAAGATTGGTTACCCATTCCGCCTCTTGAACAGCAACTTCACTGTATTTGTTTTCAATGTTTTCTTCTAGCAACTCATAAAATGTAAAAATATCAATCGGAGAATCCACAACAAAAACACCTTTGGGAGAAATTGGAAATTTGTCTGGATATTGTTTACATAATTCAGTATACCGAAGAGCTACTGTACCTCCTGCGGAATAACCACCTATCACAAATTTACTTTCTTCTATTTTATATCTTTTGAGAATATCTTTGAGAACATTCGTGAGCTTGTCTTGTGTCTCTTTGTCAGCATAGAGTTTTGCTCCTTGAGAAAATCCAATTGTCAAAATGTTATTTAAGTATCCGACATTATGCAATTTGGTTTCTGGAAAAATAGTTTCTGCTCTTTGACCAAAACCAGGGAGAAGAATCAAAACGCCATCTATTTTTTCAGTTTGCGGCTTTACCGCCAAATAATATCCACTAATATCATCTTTTTCATCAAGAACAATTTTGTCAATCGATTGGGCTTTTCCGATTTCGGTCGAAAATATAATTATCAAAATAATTAGTATTTTTTTCATATCATTTTTTTTATATCATTTTTTTAGCTTGCAAACAGCGGGAGATAACGCATCAACTAAATTTCGAGCTCTTAAAATCCTGAATTTTATTTTTTCTTTAAAAACACTCCTAATTAAAAGAGGTTTTTGTCTAGTCTGACTGTTCTTGTATAACGCATTTGCATTCCGATGGGTGCATATGCATTATACAAATTGTTGCAAGCCATTTTTATTCATTTTTATTCATCAATTTCAGTACTTCTTCCGCAACAAATTTTCCGCTATTAGCAAATGATGCTGTTATCAATCTGTTCTCGGAATCAACCACTTCGTAATTTATTTTCTTTTCGTGATTATATACTTTTAAGTCAGCACCTCTTTTTTGCAATTCAACTTCCATATCGTAAGGTAATAAAGCACCAAAATTCGATTGTTTCATAATATTTTTCTCATTCCAAGTAGGAAAACTTGTCATTGTTTTATCATTTACTAAGTATTCTCCAGACTTCAATTTCACATCAATGAGCGTTGCTGTTCCGTGGCCAACTGTCCCGATTACTCCATTTGATTCATATATTTCAGCTATAATTTTCTGAACATCTTCATTTTTATGAGTATCCCAAAATTGTCCATATCCACCAGGAATAAAAACAGCCAAATATTCCTCTGAATTTATTTCTTCTGGCTTAAAACTGTTTCTCGTCTTGTTTCTAAACAAATCCGATTTTAATATCGATTTTACCATTTCTGTTGTATCTCCGCTATGATAAATTGGAATTTCGCCTCCTTTTGGAGACATATTGTTAATCTGATAATTTTTTTTAGAAAATTCGTCAAATGGAATTGCTAATTCAATCAGATAAGTTCCATTTGTTTGACTACCCAACTTGTTAACACTGGTCGTTATAAATAATATCTTATTTTTTTCTATTTTCTTATTACAAGAAATAATTGAAAAGGCTATTAATAATAATATAAAATATTTTTTCATTCTATTTTTGTTCAAATGGCTTACAACATTGTTTTATATCTTTTATATTGCAATTTAGTTTTTTAAATCTAAATATAACTTAACAGAAAAAGAAAAAACATACAGATACTAACATCTTTTGTTAAAAACAATTTGTCTTTTAACCATATATTGTTAAATCGTAAAACTTAAAATATGTAATTTTACAGGTCTAAAACATCATCTCTAAACTAGCATAATGATTCATTTCTTCGGCCACTTAAACGAAAAGATTTTTGCAGTACAAACCCAACTAAATACCGAGCAGATAACAAAAGGTCTATCACCGGAAATTAGCTCAAAATTATCATGGCTTTTTGCAAACAGTCCTAAAATACCTGAAGCATCTATCGATGCTTTTTTTGTTGGCTCTAGATCAGCTATGGTAACGCCTTGGAGTACAAATGCGGTTGAAATTACTCAAAATATGGGAATTGAAGGCATTATTCGTATTGAAGAATTCATTGTTGTTTCTGAAAGCTTTGCTGATTTTGATCCCATGTTATCACAAAAATATAATGGTTTAGATCAACATATTTTTACCGTTGACATTCAACCGGAAGCCATTTTAGAGATTGATAATATAGCCGAATATAATCAACAAGAAGGACTTTCTTTAAATGAAGAAGAAGTTGAATATCTTGAAAAACTATCCACTAAACTCAGCAGAAAACTTACGGATTCAGAAGTTTTTGGGTTTTCTCAAGTAAATAGTGAACACTGTCGCCATAAAATTTTTAATGGTACATTTATCATTGATGGTAAAGAAAAACCTTCTTCATTATTTAAACTCATTAGAAAAACCTCAGAAACGAATCCTAATAGCATAGTTTCCGCCTATAAAGATAATGTTGCTTTTATAGAAGGTCCAAGGGTAACTCAATTTGCACCAAAATCTGCTGATGTACCCGATTTTTATGAGATCAAAGATTTTGACTCCGTCATTTCATTAAAAGCAGAAACGCATAATTTTCCAACAACTGTAGAACCTTTTAACGGTGCTGCTACAGGTTCTGGAGGTGAAATTCGAGATAGATTGGCAGGTGGTAAAGGTTCTTTGCCATTGGCAGGAACTGCGGTTTATATGACTTCTTATTCTAGACTTAAGGAAAATCAGCTATGGGAAAATGCAATGGCAGAGCGTAAATGGTTGTATCAAACACCTATAGACATCCTCATTAAAGCATCTAATGGAGCTTCAGATTTTGGAAACAAATTCGGTCAACCTTTAATTTGTGGTTCTGTATTAACCTTTGAGCATCAAGAAGAGTCTAGAAAACTAGGGTATGATAAAGTAATTATGCAAGCGGGTGGTATTGGTTATGGTAAGGCCGATCAAGCCTTAAAGGATATGCCAAAAACAGATGATAAAATTGTGATCCTAGGCGGTGACAATTACCGAATTGGTATGGGCGGAGCGGCAGTGTCTAGTGCTGATACGGGCGAATTTGCCAGTGGTATAGAATTAAATGCTGTACAACGTTCTAATCCTGAAATGCAAAAACGTGCTGCCAATGCCATTAGAGGTATGGTTGAAAGTGATGAGAACTTTATCGTCTCTATACATGATCATGGTGCAGGTGGACATTTAAATTGTTTGTCAGAATTAGTAGAAGAAACCGGAGGACATATCAATTTAGACAAGCTACCGGTTGGAGATCCTACTTTATCCGCTAAGGAAATTATTGGCAATGAATCGCAAGAAAGAATGGGACTCGTTATTGCGAGTGAACATATTGATTATCTACAACGAATCGCCGCACGCGAACGCTCTCCAATGTACACTGTAGGTTATGTTACAGGAGAGCATAAATTTACTTTTGAATCTAAAGTTACAGGTGAAAAACCAATGGATCTAGATTTGTTGGATATGTTTGGCAGCTCACCAAAAACCATTATGAATGATGTTACGATTAACAGAAACTATGAAGCCGTAAGCTATCATTCAAATAAAATTTTTGATTATTTAAACCAGGTTTTACAATTGGAAGCTGTGGCTTGTAAAGACTGGCTCACCAATAAAGTGGATCGTTGTGTAGGTGGTAAAGTGGCCAAACAACAATGTGCAGGTCCATTACAATTACCACTAAATAATTGTGGAGTAATGGCATTAGATTATCAAGGAAAAGAAGGTATTGCTACTTCCATTGGGCACGCTCCTATTTCGGGATTGATAAATCCAGTTGCCGGAAGTAGAAATTCTATCGCAGAAGCATTGACTAATATTATTTGGGCTCCTTTAAAAAATGGTTTGCAAAGTGTTTCACTTTCTGCCAATTGGATGTGGCCTTGTAAAAATAAGGGTGAAGATGCCAGGTTATATGAAGCAGTTAAAGCCATTTCAGATTTTGCCATTGCATTAGGGATCAATGTTCCAACAGGAAAGGATTCTTTGTCTATGAAACAAAAATATCCTAATGATGAAGTCATCGCCCCAGGTACTGTAATTATTTCAGCAACGGCAAATTGCGACGCTATTGATACTGTTATTGAACCCGTTTTTAAAGTGGGAGACAAGGATATTTATTATATCAACTTATCTCAAGACGATTATAAGTTAGGGGGTAGTTCTTTTGCTCAGATTTTGAATAAAATTGGTAAGGAAGCACCTACTATAATGGATGCAAATCAGTTTTCAAAAACTTTTAATACTATTCAAACATTAATCAAAAATGAAAAAATTATCGCCGGGCATGATGTGGCTTCCGGTGGATTGATTACTAGTCTATTAGAAATGTGTTTTGCCGATGTAAATATTGGTGCTGATATTGACTTGACAAATTTAAATGAAAACGATACTATTAAATTACTATTTTCTGAAAATGCAGGGATCGTTTTTCAAGCAGATATTATGGCAGAGAAAACCTTATCGGATGCAAACATAGATTTTTATAAAATCGGAAAAGTTACTAACAGCAACACTTTAAGCGTAAAAAATAATGAGGAAAATTTTAACCTGACAATTTCAGAATTACGTGATACTTGGTATAACACCTCTTACCTACTCGACCAAAAACAAACCGCTAATAATTTAGCTAAGGATAGATATGATAATTATAAAAATCAACCTTTAAAATACGTCTTTCCGAAACACTTTACCGGCAAATTGAAAGATGTCACTTCTAGTGATTTTTCGCAGAAAAATGGTGTCGAGAGGCCAAAAGCCGCCATTATTCGTGAAAAAGGAAGTAATTCAGAAAGAGAAATGGCAAATGCTATGTATTTGGCAGGTTTTGATGTAAAGGATGTGCATATGACTGATTTGATTTCAGGTAGAGAAACACTAAAGGATATTCAGTTTATTGGTGCTGTTGGAGGCTTTTCAAATTCTGATGTTTTAGGTTCTGCCAAAGGATGGGCAGGAGCATTTTTATATAACGAAAAAGCAAAAAACGCCTTAAAAAACTTCTTTAAACGTGAAGATACATTATCTGTAGGTATTTGTAACGGATGTCAACTATTTATGGAATTAGAAGTGATTAATCCTGAACATAAAATTCACGGCAAATTATTACATAATGATTCTCATAAACATGAAAGTTCTTTTACTTCTGTAAAAATTCAAGAAAATAATTCAGTGATGTTATCAACATTGGCCGGTAGTAATTTAGGGGTTTGGATTAGTCATGGTGAAGGAAAATTTAATTTACCATTATCAGAAGATAATTATACTATTGTAGCCAAATATGGTTATGCTGATTATCCGGCGAACCCGAATGGTTCTGATTATAATACAGCCATGATCTGTGATAAAACAGGTAGACATTTGGTAACCATGCCACATATAGAACGATCAACCTTCCAATGGAATTGGGCTCACTATCCGCAAGGAAGAAAAGACGAGGTTTCACCTTGGTTAGAAGCTTTTGTAAATGCGAGGAAGTGGATTTTAGAAAATAGTGTTCAATAAGCAGTTGGAAGTTTCTTGTTCTAAACCTAGCCTAATGAGATTCTGAAACAAGTTCAGAATGACATAAAAATTAAATTTATGCGTCCTAACAGACAATGGAATTAAGTATAATCTAATACATGCAATCAAACTTTGTAATCAGAGTTTAAAAATATAGACCTCTCAGGTTTTAAAAATCTGTGAGGCATAAATCATAGCTTTTTTGCTAACCTTTTACAATAGCTTTATTGATCTTTTTAACCAATTTGGGACCTTCATAAATAAAGCCGGTATACACCTGAATCAAATCGGCTCCAGCATTAATCTTATCTATTGCATCTTGAGCAGAATGGATGCCGCCCACCCCAATAATTGGAAAGGATTTATTAGATTTTTCAGCTAAAAAACGAATGACCTCAGTAGAGCGATCAGTTAGCGGTTTACCACTTAGACCACCGGTTTCCGATTTATTTTCTGATCTTAACCCTTCTCTAGAAATTGTAGTATTGGTAGCGATAACGCCATCAATTTTAGTCGTATTAACAATATCAATAATATCCAATAGCTGAGTGTCTGTCAAATCTGGAGCAATTTTTAACAATACAGGTTTTCTCTTCTTGAACTTATTATTTTCTTCTTGTAAAGTGTTTAATAATTTGGTAAGTGGTTCTTTTTCTTGTAAATCTCTTAAATTAGGTGTGTTGGGTGAGCTTACATTAACCACAAAATAATCAACCACATCAAATAATGCATTAAAACATATTTTGTAATCGTCTATGGCTTTTTCATTAGGCGTCACCTTATTCTTTCCAATATTACCACCAATAATAATATTAGTTTTTTTGTTTTTTAATCTTTTAACAACTGCCGCTACCCCTTCATTATTAAATCCCATTCTATTGATAATGCCTTGATCTTTCTTCAAGCGAAATAATCTTTTTTTAGGATTGCCGTCTTGTGACTTAGGGGTTACCGTTCCTATTTCAATAAATCCAAAGCCATAATGAGATAATTCATCAAATAAATACGCATTTTTGTCCATCCCGGCTGCCAAACCAACCGGGTTTTTAAAATTTAATCCGAATAAATTTCTTTCTAAACTTTTATCCTTTACAGCAAAATTACTTTTTACAATATTAGATACTAAGGGAATTTTAAATAAATTTTTAATCAAAGAAAATGTAAAATGATGCACTTTTTCTGCATCAAATTGAAAAAGAATTTTTTGAATTAAGAATTTATACATAAACAATTATCTTAAAACTACATTGAGTTTTGTCTCAAAAGTATGTTGTATTTTTTGCATAATGACATCAATTTTTTTGTCAGTTAATGTTTGACTGTCATCTTGTAGCAAAAAACTAATGGCATAAGATTTTTTTCCATCCGGTAGTTTATCGCCTTCATAAACATCAAATAGATCAACAGATTTTAATATTTTCTTATCCACTTGAAAAGCCAAATTATAGACTTCTTCAAAAGAGATATGCTGATCTAATAATAATGCTAAATCTCTCTTTACCGGAGGGAATTTAGATAAACTACTTACTTTTATTGTTTTATGTTTTATAATTTGAAGCATGGCATCCCAATCAAAATCGGCATACAACACTTCCTGTTTGATACCAAATTGTTTTAAAACAGACATTTTTACCACGCCAAAATCAACAATTTTTTGTTTGCCCAATTGTATAGATATACCTTCAGAAAATATTTCATTTTTAGTTGGTTTAGATTGAAAAGATACAATCCCTATCCTTTCTAAAATACTTTGAATTATCCCTTTACCAAAAAAGAAACCAGATTTATTCGTATTGGCTACCCAACTATCTTTAGTTCTGTTTCCTGAAATCAATAAAGAAAAATGTTTCTGTTCTTGATAAGTATTATCATATTTATGATAAGTCTTACCAAATTCAAATAGCTTAATATCATTATTTTTTCTATTGATATTATAGTTTATGGCTTCTAAACCTCCAGACAATAACGTCTGTCTCATAACGGACAGATCTGTACTTAACGGATTTAACATTTCTACACTATGAGCATCATTTATTTGGTCTGAGATATTGGTATATTCAGGATTGGTTAATGAATTTGCCATCATTTCATAAAAGCCTAAACTTGCCAACTGGTTAGCAATTAAATTCTCTAATTGATTTGCATCAGGCTTCTCAGCATAAGAAATTGAAGTATTCAATTTTGGTGATGTAGCGATATTATTATATCCATACACTCTTAGTATTTCTTCAATAATATCAGCCTCTCTAGTAACATCAACTCTATATGCCGGAATGGTTAAACCCAAACCTGATTGGGTTTGGTTATTTATTTTGATATCTAAAGATGCCAATATGTTTTTAATAGTATCATTAGATAATTTTTCGCCAATAAGCTTGGCTGCATTTTCAAAAGAAAAACGAACTTGATGTCCTTCAATCTTTTTTGGATATATATCGACAATGTCTGATGCTATTTTACCTTCGGCTATATCTTCAATTAATAGAGCCGCTCTTTTTAAGGCAAAATCTGCAATATTTGGGTCTATACCTCTTTCAAAACGAAAAGAAGCATCTGTATTAAGACCAAAACGCTTGGCTGTTTTACGGATATATACAGGGTTAAAATAAGCACTTTCTAAAAATATAGATGTTGTCTTTTCAGTAACACCGGAATCCAAACCTCCATAAACGCCACCGATACACAAAGGGTTAGAATCTCCATCACAAATCATTATATCATCCTTATGTAATTTTCTGGTTACACCATCAAGCGTTACAAATTCAGTATCTGTAGGTAAATTCTTAACAATTATTTTGTTTTTATTAATTTGAGAAATATCAAAAGCATGTAAAGGCTGCCCCAATTCATGAAGTACATAATTCGTAATATCAACTATATTATTAATAGGACTTAATCCAATTGCTTTTAATCTATCTTGAATCCATTTTGGAGAATCTTGAACTTTAATATTGGAAATTGTTACACCTGCGTACCTGGGTACTTGTTTATTATTTTTTACTTCTACATCAATTTTTAAAGAACGTATATCAACATGAAAATTACTCACAGATGGCGTAATCAATTCGGCATTTATATGGTGTTGTAATAGTCCCGCTCTTAGATCTCTCGCGACACCAAAATGACTCATTGCATCGGCTCTATTAGGTGTAAGACCTATTTCGAATACTTCATCCGAGGTAATTTCAAATACTTCTGCCGCCGGTTTACCTATTTTTAGTTTTTTGTCAAGAACCAAAATACCTTCATGAGATGAACCTAAACCTAATTCATCTTCGGCACAGATCATACCATGACTTTCTTCCCCTCTGATTTTACCTTTTTTTATTTTAAATCCATTACCATCTACATCATATAATGTAGTGCCAATAGTCGCTACTGGTACCATTTGACCGGATGCAACATTTGGGGCTCCACAAACAATTTGTACAGGTGTGCCATTACCAAGATCAACCGTAGTTAGTTTTAATTTATCAGCATTAGGATGTTTTTCGCAGGTTAAAACCTTACCAACTACGATTCCTTTTAGACTACCTTTAATTGACTCTACTTTTTCAATACCTTCTACTTCAAGGCCTAAATCGGTTAAAATTTCCCCAACTTTTTCAGCTTCCAAATCAATCTTTAAAAATTGTTGTAACCAATTATATGATATTCTCATTTACATTTAATTTTGATTGACAAAGATAATCAATCCATTTAAGTAGTAACATAACCGTTTTAATAATTTTCAAGCAAAAATAATATGGATCAATCATTTAAGATATCAAATAAAAGACACTTGTATAATCCTATTAATTTTTATACTTTGCACTATACTAATCTCAGATTTATGCCAACAGAAATTACCCGACTTTTTGATTTTCCATATTACCAATTAGAAAAATACAATTTAGATGCGGCCTTAGTTACTAAATATAATGGTGAGTGGATAAAAACTTCTACTAAGGATTATTTAGATAAATCTAATGCAGTAAGTAGAGCTTTATTAAAATTAGGTATTCAAAAGAATGATAAAATTGCTGTAATTTCATCTACCAACAGGAGTGAATGGAATATTATGGACATTGGCATATTACAAACCGGTGCTCAAAACATACCTATTTATCCTACCATTACTTCAGAAGACTATGAATATGTTTTAAACCATAGTGAGTCTATTTATTGTTTTGTTTCGGATAGTGTTGTTTTAGAAAAAGTGAATGCTGTTAAAAGTAAAACCCAATTAAAAGATATTTATTCTTTTGATCATATTGATGGTTGTAAACATTATTCTGAGTTATTTACTTTAGGTGAAGATGACAGTAATCAAGCAGTATTAGACCAAAGAAAAAATGAAGTTTTAGCCTCAGATCTAGCGACCATTATTTATACTTCGGGTACCACCGGAAATCCTAAAGGTGTAATGCTTACTCATGCTAATATTGTAAGTAATACTTTAGATAGTGAACCTAGATTACCTTTAATAAAGGGTGAAACCAAAGTATTAAGTTTTTTACCTATCTGCCATGTTTTTGAACGTATGTTGATCTATTTATATCAATATGCCGGAGTATCAATTTATTATGCAGAAGCATTAGACAAAATTGGTGAAAACCTTAAAGAAGTACAACCTAATTTAATGAGTGTTGTCCCTAGATTATTAGAAAAATTGTTCGATAAAATTTATGCAAAAGGTGATCATTTATCCGGAATTAAAAAAGCATTGTTTTATTGGGCGGTAGAGTTAGGTGAAAAATACGAACCTTATAAAGCCAATGGATGGTGGTATGAATATAGACTTAAAATAGCCAGAAAATTAATTTTCAGCAAATGGAAAGAAGCCATGGGTGGTAATTTAAGCACTATGGTATCAGGTAGTGCTGCCTTAAACCCAAAATTGGCACGTATTTTTTGTGCTGCAGGTATGTATGTAATGGAAGGATACGGACTTACAGAAACTTCTCCGGTAGTATCAGTAAATATGTTTGCTGACAGATCTTTTAAAATTGGTACCGTTGGTAAACCCATTAGAAATGTTGAAGTTAAAATTGCTGAAGATGGTGAAATTTTGATCAAAGGGCCAAATGTAATGATTGGATATTACAAAGATGAAGAAAAAACGGCCAGTATAATGACTGGAGATTATTTTCATTCCGGTGACAAAGGCGAAATTGATAGTGATGGCTTTTTAAAAATAACAGGACGTAAAAAAGAAATGTTTAAAACTTCGGGAGGTAAATATGTAATACCTACTTTATTAGAAAATATTCTAAAGGAGTCTCATTTTATTGAACAAGTTATGGTAATAGGTGAAGGTCAAAAAATGCCGGCTGCTTTAATTCAACCTAATTTTGAGTTTATTAAAGAATGGGCAAAAAAGAAAAAGAAAAATATAGGTGATACAAATGAAGCAATTGTATCAAGTCAAGATTTAATCAAACGAATTCAAAAAGAAGTAGATAAGTGTAATAAAGATTTTGGAAAATGGGAGCAAATCAAACGTTTTGAATTAACCGCAGATGTTTGGGGAATTGACAGTGGCCATCTAACACCTACCATGAAAATGAAGCGTGAAGTAATAAAAGAAATATATAAAGATTTATATGCCAAAATTTATAGTTAATTTATAAATTGCAATCTTAAAATCTACAAACTAATTAATGGAACATTTTATAGTATCGGCTCGTAAGTACAGACCTCAGGTTTTTGAAGATGTTGTTGGGCAAAAAGCCATCACAAATACCTTAGAGAATGCTATAAAAAATAACCATTTGGCTCAGGCATTATTATTTACAGGACCAAGAGGTGTAGGTAAAACTACTTGTGCAAGAATTTTAGCAAAACGAATCAATCAAGCAGGTGCCACTATAAATCCGGATGAAGATTTTGCTTTTAATATTTTTGAATTGGATGCTGCCTCAAATAATTCTGTAGATGATATTAGAAATTTAACCGATCAGGTTAGGATACCGCCACAAACCGGAAAATACAAGGTCTATATTATTGATGAAGTTCATATGTTATCTCAGGCTGCCTTTAATGCTTTTTTAAAGACATTGGAAGAGCCACCTGCACATGCAATTTTTATATTAGCGACTACAGAAAAGCATAAAATTATTCCAACCATACTTTCAAGATGTCAAATATTTGATTTTAAAAGAATTGGTGTTATTGATATTAAAGAATACTTACACAAAATTGCTAAAGAAGAAAATATTAATGCTGATGATGATGCCTTACATATCATTGCTCAAAAAGCAGATGGTGCTTTACGTGATGCCCTATCTATTTTTGATAGAGTAGTTAGTTTTTCAAATGAAAATATTACGAGACAAGCTGTAGCCGAAAACTTAAATGTTTTAGACTACGATTCTTATTTTAATACTACTCAACTTATTTTAGAAAATAACATTCCTCAAGTACTTATCGCTTTTAATGAGATTTTGGCAAAAGGTTTTGAAGGTCATCATTTTATTGCAGGACTGGCATCACATTTTAGAGATTTATTGGTAGCCAAAGATAGTGCTACCATTCCTCTTTTAGAAGTTGGCGATGCTACTAAAAAACAATATAATGAGCAAAGTAAAAAGTGCAAATTATCCTTTTTACTAAAAGCTATTGATCTGGCAAATGAATGTGACTTGAAATATAAGAACAGCAAAAATCAACGTCTACTTGTTGAATTAACATTAATGCAACTGGCATCTATAAGTTTCCCTGATAAATCGGGTGAAAAAAAAAAGCATAAAAACTTTATAATCCCGGCTTCTCATTTTATAAAAACTACCAAAGTAGCCGTAAAAGAAATTATAAAAAAACAAGCTGTCTCGGTTCAAGAAAATAGTGTAAAAAGATCCGTTGTTACGCTGGAAACTGTTAAAAAACCTACATTAAACAAACGAGTCATTCGTCGTTCTTCTGCACTATCGTTGAATAGTATCTCTAAAAAGAAAGAAGTTATAAAAAAACCTGTTGATGATCTTGATAATAATGAAAATAAACCAAAAGACTTTTTTACAGAAACTCAATTTCTAGAACTTTGGAATAGTTATGTAAAAAAACTTGAGGAAAACGGTGAAAAGATTATTGCTTCTATTCTAAAGACAGATACCCCTAAAATAAATGAGAATAGTATTCATCTAACGTTTCCTAATAGTATGATGAAAGCTGAGCTTTTAAGAGTAAGACCAAAGTTATTAAGGAGTTTTAGAGAAAAATTAAATAATTACAGTATTGACTTTGAAATCACTGTAAATGACGATCATCAGAAAAAATTTGCATATACTCCTCAAGAAAAATACAATAAATTACTTGAAAAAAATAAGGCTTTGGCTAAACTTAAAAGTACTTTTAAACTAGATCTATAATTATTATGCTAGGACTTAAATTTGAAACAGAAACATCATGGGCAGAAATTGCAAAAAATGATTTGCAGCAAATATTGACAGATCATGCCTTTGCAGAACAAAAGGCTGCTTCAAATGCCGTTTCTATAATCATTAATTATTCTGAAGAGACCAAATTGGTATCTGCAATGAGCGAAATTGCCATTGAGGAAATGGAGCATTTTAAAATGGTACATGATTTAATGATCGCTAGAGGATTAACACTAGGCAGAGAACAGCGAAATGATTATGCCAAAAGCCTACAATCTTTTTTTCCAAAAACTAAAGATAGAAATGAGGCCTTAATACAACGATTATTAGTTGCAGCCTTAATTGAAGCTAGGAGTTGTGAACGTTTTAAAGTCTTTTCAGAAAATTTAGAAGATGATGAACTATCTCACTTTTATAAAGACCTGATGGTATCTGAAGCCAATCATTACACCATTTTTTTAGGATTTGCACGTCAATATCAAGATAAAAACATAGTGGATAAAAAATGGGAAGCCTTACTTGCTTATGAAGCTGAATTTATCAAAAACAGAGGCACCAGTGCTAAAGTACATGGCTAACTAGTTTTCAGTATACGGTAATTCAGAAAAATAGATATCTAACTAAGAATTTTTATAAAATTAAACAGTTATAATTTTTTAATCAAACGCATTGGAAGTTAGTGATCTCGAAGCTTCGGGAGTGTCTAAAATAGTAAGGAGAAAAGCTACTTGTAGTGTTAAGCTTACACTTAACTTTTCACTTCTCTCCTTTCTCCCCTAAGTTGAATTTCAATATATGGAATTCAGCTGAAGGTAATTTTTTTAGTTTTTTTTAAAATGAAGGAGAAAAGCTACTTGTAGATGTATTCTTAAGTTACAATTTTCACTCTTCTCCTTTCTCCCCTAATTTTAGTAATATGATACTATAACGTAATAATTTGAATTCTATTTTATCATACTAACACAAAACAAATATATGCACATTGACCATACAAGTCAATAGTGTTTCTGGGTAATTTTAAAACTAGTGGAAAATGGGTAGTTTTTAATCGTTTTGTAATGTGCTGTTTATCAATATGTTATTTAAATTACTCTTGATAATTCTACAATTAGCACCCTAAAACTTAACATTTACTTAATGTTACCGTTAAAAATAAGTTAAATAAATGTCAGTTTTTTTCTTCAGATTAAATGAACTTTAAGGAAAATGGGTAGTTTGGATGCTCTCCATTACTCGCTTTTACAGCATTTATTATTGGAAAAATAAAGTAAAAGACGCCAATTATAAAAAACCCAAGTAATCCTAATCCGAAAAAAAGTACCAAAGGAATGCATATTATCATATAGATAATCATACTTATTCTAAAATTGATAATAGATTTTCCATGTTCATCCATAGTATACACTTTATCCTTATTGGTTAACCATAGTATTAGTGGCACCAAAAATCCACCAATAACCGTTACTAAATCTAACAGTTGACTTAAATGTGTGAGTACTAATAACTGATTATTTTTTTTCATTTTATAGTATTTTGCTTTCATACTTATATGTCGCAGAATTGGTCAAATTGTTACAAGTCAATGTTTTATAAACATTCATTAAAATTAACAAAATACATCAACATAATTCCTATTTTTGTATCTTTCAATAAATGTATGGACATACAAGATACTATTATCGCCTTAGCTACACCTTCTGGCATTGGTGCTATTGCTGTTATTCGTTTATCTGGTGATGATGCTATAGCTATTGCTAATAATTTTTTTAAATCTATACATGGTAAAAACCTTAATAAACAAAAATCGCATACCATACATTTGGGTCATATTATTGATGGTAATAGG
>DEIV01000087.1 GCA_002352665.1 Flavobacteriaceae bacterium UBA2765 | reverse complement strand
TGATAATTTATGAAAACCATTTAACCTTCTGTTGTAAACAAAATTACCAGGAATTAAGGCATAGAATTCACTATGTATTTTAGGTATATTGGTCTGGAATTCCCATCCTTTAAAATTAAATTTAAATGGAGTCTCAAAAGTATACTCGTATTCAATTATGCTATTTTCTTTTAAGTTTGGCATTGTAAATTTAACTTCTGACCAATGCTCATTAATTTTTTCGGTAAAAATATTTTTTTTAGACAATGAAGTTTTTATCATTCCATTATGAGTAATTGCTTTTATGTCTATAACTTTTTCTGACGCATTGCTATTATTATAAATAGGTATCTTTATTGTCGCATTTTCAAAACCCTCTTTTTTAAATATTTTAACTTTAGCATAATATTTAGTACTTATTATAACTTCACTATTTGATTGTTTGAATTTAGTTGCACCATACTCAAATAGAAAAACAGCATTTGCTGTAGTGTCTTTTTCGTATAGTTTTAATTCATATTCCGATTGAGAAATGCTTCCAAATTTATAGACCTTTTTTTTTTGTGAAAAAAGATTACAATAAATAAGTAAGAATAAGATAAATATTAGGTTTTTCATTTTTAATATTAAAATTCAATGGTCTTTTTTACTTTATTTCTTCTCAAATAACTTTTAAGAATATGTATCACATCTCTATTGCTTTCCATTGAAGTAATCAAAGACCGTAATACCTCAATATTATTTATTTGATAATTTAAATTAAAAAAACCAATACCTTTAAAAATTCCATTTTCTATAAGTATGGCACTATGCTCATCATATTCTCTTCCTTTATCAATAATAACCATATGCTTGTTTTCAAAACTATGTTTACTAATAACTTGTGTGACACGATTATTATAATCTTCAATAGTTTCTTCTTGAATACATGCACCATTACAAGATTTAATAGTGTAATTAAAACAACTTTTTTTAGTAGTATATAAACCCGTTAATTTTTGACATAAATTATGTTGTTCAACAATTTTAAATAGATTACTCTTTGCACTTTGTCTATTTGCAAAAGTAGTTATCGGGTTTTTTCTACCATCTACCTTATCAATTTTTAAATTAATATACCCATGATCATCTTTAAAACTATATAAGGCATGTGTAAAAACAGTTCTACGGAGAGCTCTATTGTAAATAGGCTTATTCCGTTTAATTTCTTCACTTTCCTTTAATAATGCCACCAATTCACTCCCGGTAATTTCATAAGTTACGGTAGCAACCAATAGTTGAATTTTTTTTGATTTTGGGCTGTCGTTTGTAAAATGTTGATTGATACGTTTTTTTATATTTTTACTTTTACCAATATATATAATTTCACCATCAGCCTTATGCATATAATATACACCGGTTTTTGTTGGTAGATTTTCAATAATATTGATCAGCTTTGGATCTAATTGTAGTTTTGGTTCTGCTCTAACGGTGTTGATTACAATATTTTTTTGAACGTCTTTATCTAAAATAATTTGAAAAAGTTTAACCGTTGCAATAGCATCACCATTGGCTCTATGCCTATCGGTTACAGGTATGCCCAATGTTCGGCATAACCTTCCTAATTTATAAGAATCTAAATCGGGAATTAATTTTTTGCTCAATTCAACAGTGCACAAAGATTCACGTTCAAATTCATAGCCCAAACGCTTGAACTCAGTTTTTAAAATACGATAATCGAATTTTGCATTGTGAGCCACTAAAATACAATCTGAAGTAATTTCTATAATTCGCTTAGCTACCTCGTAGAATTTAGGTGCATTTCTAAGCATACTACTGTTTATCCCGGTAAGATTTACCACAAAAGGTTGAATTTCTCGTTCGGGATTCACTAAACTGATAAAACTGTCTATAATTTGATGACCGTCAAATTTATGGATAGCAATTTCAGTGATACCTTCTTCATTGTATTTCCCTCCTGTAGTTTCTATGTCAACAATAGCGTACAATTATTCTTTATCGACTACTAGTCTTTTTTCTCTATTTGCTATTTCCCAAGCCGTATAAAATACCAACTGAGCTCTTTTTTGTAATAAATCATATCTAATCTTGTCTGCAGTGTCGGTATGCTGATGATAATCATCATGTACACCATTAAAATAAAAAATGATTGGAATATTGTTTTTTGCAAAATTATAATGATCTGATCTGTAATAAAATCTGTTCGGATCATTTTCATCATTATAAGTATAATCTAAGCTCAAATTGGTATACTTTTTATTGGTAGCTTCAGAGAGTTCATGTAACTCAGTACTTAATTTATCTGCACCGATTAAATATACAAATTCAGGATTTTCAGCATGTTGTTTGTCTAACCTTCCTACCATATCAATATTTAAATTGGCCACGGTATTTTCTAAAGGGAAAATCGGATTCTCGGTATAATATTTAGACCCGTAAAGCCCAATTTCTTCTCCAGTAACATGCAAAAATACTAAAGAACGTTTAGGTCCATTACCGGCTGCTACGGCTTTTTGAAACGCTTTGGCAATTTCCATCACTGCGGTTGTACCAGAAGCATCATCATCTGCTCCATAATAAATTTTGTCGTTTTTTGTACCTAGATGATCATAATGAGCAGAGAGCACTACATACTCATCCGGCTTTTCAGAACCTTTTATGAAAGCAACTACATTTTCAGAACTATTTTTAGCATGACCTTTAAAATATTCAGCAGGAATATTTTGCAAATAATTTCCATCTGAATTTGCCGCACCAATACCTAAATTTGTATAAAATTCAGTTATAAATTTTGCAGCTTTTTTCTGACCTTCTTCTCCGGTAAACCTTCCGGCATAATCATCAGAAGCTAACGTATATAGTACTTTTTTCAATTCAGCCTCTGTTATGCTTGTCGCGTATTCTTTTGCGAAATCTTTGATAAGTTTTAAATCGGCTTTGTCCTTAACTTTATTTTCAACATGATCCATAGTGGTTGTTGAACTTGTAGAAGATGTTGATGTAGTTTGGTTATTAGAACTTGATTGGGAGCTGCCACAAGCCATGAAAATAACAAAGGAAAAGGAAATAAGAATTTTATTCATATTTATGTTTTGTGATGGTATTTTTCAAAAATAGAAAATATTAATCAGTATTTATGATGAATTGCTTAGATTTTATATCAAATTTAACTAAGTTAGAACTAAATAGCTTTGATACGCTACCATCATCAATTAAATCTTCAGTTGAACCTGAAACAATACCATTATCATTCATTAACCATAATTCATCTGCCAATTGCAGTGCTAAATGAATTTCATGTGTAGAAATCAAAATGGTTTTTTGTAGGTCTTTACTTAAGTTATTTAATAAAGAAAATAGTTCTATTTTATTATGAATATCTAAATGTGCCGTAGGCTCATCTAAAATAATAAGTTCAGTATCTTGAGCTAGAGCTCTAGCAATCATTACTTTTTGTAATTGACCATCACTTAATTCGTCATGTCTTTTATGTAAAAGGTCTTCAATATGAACTCGATTAATCGCCAGATTAATTTGTTGAAGGTCATTGTCATTGAGTTTACCAATCCAATTGGTATAGGGTTGTCTCCCTAAGGCAATCAATTCATAAACATTAAGGTTACTATCAGGAATTCTCTCAGTCAAAACCAAACTCATCTTTTTAGCTAATTCATGATTAGAAATGGTCTCTAACGGATATTTGTTTATAAGTATTTCACCTGACAATTTAGGTTGTACCTTAGTTAGGGTTCTGAGTAAGGTAGATTTTCCGATACCGTTTTTCCCTAAGATACAGGCAAATTTTCCTTTATTTAAGGAAAGATTAATATTGTCAACCACACAAGTTTGTTGCTTCTTTGTTTGATAGCCTATGGCTAGATTGCTTGTTTGGACGATATGTTTATTATTTACTTGCATTATCTAAATTTCATACATTTAATATCAAAGTCCTTCAATGAGGGGTTCGTTTTCTAATGAGTAGCCAGATAACTATAGGTGCACCAAACAATGAAGTTACTGCATTTATAGGTAGAGTATATTCGCTAGTAGGTAATTGAGCAATGATATCGCTAATCAACATTATAATTGCCCCTAATATGGCAACAGCAGGCAAAATAATCTTATGATTAGATGTTTTAATGATCAATTTTGTCAAATGTGGCACCGCCAAACCAATAAAAGCTATAGGACCAGAAAAGGCTGTAATAACTCCGGTTAATAATCCTGTAATAATCATAATTAAATTGCGGGTTCTTTTTAAATTGACACCTAAACTTATAGCGTAATTTTCTCCTAAAAGTAAACTATTTAAAGGTTTTATCATCGTAAGTAACAACCCAATACTAATTAATGTAATAGTACAAAGGATAATAATTTCATTCCATCCTAAATTCCCCAAGCTACCAAAAGTCCAAAAAACATATTGTTGTAAGCTTGCAGCACTACTAAAATATGCTAAAATGCTAATTACAGCAGCGGTAAAACTTCCAAACATCAAACCAATAATTAAAATTGACATCGTATTTTTTATATTTTTTGCCACAATCATCACAACAGATAATACCAAAAAGGCACCTAAACTTGCAGCTATTGCGAATCCGATATTAGAAAATGCGAATCCGACTAGACTGCCAGAAAAAGCAGATACACCTAAAACTAAAATGGCAACGCCCAAACTAGCACCTGAACTGATACCTAATACAAATGGTCCTGCTAACGGATTTCTAAATAATGTCTGCATTAGCAAACCAGAAATCGACAATCCTGAGCCTACTAATATTGCAGTTATGGCCTTTGGTAATCTATAATGTAAAATAATGTACCGCCAAGTTTCTTGATTGGAATCATTAGCCACTATAATTTGAAAAATAGATTTAAAAGGAATATCTACGGAGCCTAAACTTAAATTTACCAGTATCACTAAGCATAACAAACTTAGAAAGAGGATAAATTTACCCGTATATGTTTTTTGCGTTTTCAATAAATTATTTTAGCTTTTGTAAATAAAAAGGTTCATAATTAGGTAATAATTCCGGATGCGTAATTTTAATTATATCTTTTAACACTATATGAGGTTGAGTAGGAGCTAGTTCATAGTATAAAGCTCCACCGGTATCTCCTTTTTTTAGGGTAAAAGAATAGATATTTTTACTTTTAAAAGCATCAAATTTTGTATAATGATTGTTTGTGTTTTCTAGTTGATCTAAACTATTGTAATGTCCTGGTGCTATCCAAAACTTTGCATTTTCACCTTTTTCATAAACCGATTCAAAATTTAAGGAAAGACTAGCTTTGCCTTTTGTATCTGCCCAAAGATAATTGGTGTAGGCATCTTTTAAAAATTGAGCCATAAAGCTTTCTCCGGCGGGTAAATTCCAAACTTCTTTAAATAGCACACCTGATAGAACAGTCGGTTTTATTTTTGCATTTTTAGCGATGACTATCGCTTCTTGATATTGTTTTTCAATGGTATTAAAAATAGAATCTGCCTCTTTTTCTTTATCAAATAAAACGCCGAACAATTTTAGCCATTCGGCTCTGCCCAAAGGAGTCTCTTCTAGCCAATCTCCGTTTAATAAAACAGGAATTCCCGATTTTTCAATGGTACTAAACATTTTATTGTTACTATTCATGGCGAATCCAATGAGTATTTCGGGTTGTAAACTAAGTAAAATTTCAGTGTTGATACTTTCTTCATTTCCTAATTCCGTAATTAAATTTTCGGTAATTCTAGCTCTTGTTTTTTTTGAGGATATATACTTTAAATTTGGAAAACCAACCAAACTATTTGACACCTCCAGTAATTCTAACATGGGTATATGGGTTGTAGAGGTGACTACAATCTTTTCTATTGGTGTTCTTATAATTTTGTAATGATTTAGACTATCCGGTAAGGCTGATTCTTTAGGGATAATTAAATATTCAAAATGTTCTTTTGCATCAGGATATGGAGACTTGATGATAAGTTTTTTATAGTTGTCAAATACCTGTATATCAAAACCCTTTGCGTATTTTAATGAAGATTGAATTTCTTTAATAACCAATTCTTTCTTTTCCGTTTTACAAGCAGAAAATAAAATTAGAATAGATAAAATTACGGCAATTTTAAGTTGTTGCATTGATCAATCAAATCTGATTGACAAATGTATAAATTTTAAGTTTAATGAATCTAAATTTATACTCCTATAACCATATTCAAATTTTTTACAAGAAGAGATTAGTTACATTGTTCACTATAATAATCATTGGTGTTTTTACCCCAATAAGGATATAGAGAATTTTCCGTCTGACTGTCATTATCGTATAGTTTTTTGGCTATATCGAAATATGGTTTTGCTTTTTTTGCACCTCCACCAAGAAATGCAGGTTTGTGAAAAATTTGAATACCATGTATCAAGTTAGCTCTAGGGTTATTAGGGTAAAGTTCAACAGCATCTAAAATAGCTTTTGATGTTTTCTCAAAACTACTTAGTCTGGTGTTTGGATCAATAAAGAACCTAGATTGAAAAATATATGCCTGAAGGATTATGGTTTCTTGAGTGTTTGAACTCAAATTTTTTGCCTTTTCAAGGTATTCTTGGGCTTTATCTAGAGCTAAATCTCTACTTTCTGTATCTTCTTCATCTAAACGACTCATTACAGTATAGCTATATGCAACATAATATTGCGGAAGCCATTTTTCTTTTTTGATTCTGGCTATTTGCTCAAATTTATTTGCAATTTTTTTATAATCTTGTAATTTTTTTGACTCGTATAGTGATGTTAATGCTGATTGCATTTCTTTTTCATATCTGTTTTGAGCGTTTAAAATTAGGCTTGAAAGTATAGCAACGAATATGATTATAATTTTTTTCATGAGATTGTATTTAATGGTTTATATTATTTTAAATGATTATTTATTTAATGTTATAAATAAAGCTATTAAGTAAAAACGGTCAGCTTGAGGTTGAATAGGAATTAAATCGTAACTGTTCGAGTTTGTATTAAAGGCATTTTTATATCCGAAAATATTCTTACTTCCTAATACATTATTAACAGAAGCATAGAAAGTGACAGGAAATTTTGCAATGTTTGACATATCATAGGCATAATTAATACTTAGGTTATTGTAGTTTTTTGTTTTGTCTGATAAAAAGAGTTCATTTGGCTTGTTCGGATCAAAATACGGGCGTCCGCTTGCAAATGTATATGTCATTCCTATGTGACTATTAATTTTTGAAATCCATTGTTTATAAACAAAACTAAAATTGTGTTTTGAAAAGAAAGATGGAGTAGCTGAGTTTACAAAATCTTTATATAACTTTTCGGTATCTAAAAAAGAATAACTAAACCAAAAATTTCCATTTTTAATGGTTTCACTATCTCTGTAGAATATGTCGATACCTTTTGCATATCCAAAACCATTGTTTTGATAGTTATCTTCGCTATTAATATTCTCTGTAATATAGGTTACCAGATTATCATATTTTTTATAATATCCCTCTACTCTAAATACTCTGTTCTTATTTTTATATTGATAATTTAAGATAAAATGATTTGCCGTTTCTGGGTCTAGTTTGTCTGTGAATTTTAAATATTGAAATTCAGGGTTTTGATTAAATATGCCATAAGCTGAAGAGAATTGGCTATACTTATTTATCTTATAGGCTAAAGATATTCTAGGCATTATTTTACTACTGTTCAATGTATTACTATATTCGCCTCTAACACCTAATCTGAAAGCTAATTTTGGAGAAGGTGAAAATTGAGCTTCTGCAAATAGAGCACCTTGAAAATCTTTAAAAATAAAATCAGATTCATCAGAAATAATAGTTATCGTTTCTTTATAGTTTTTATAGAATAAATCTCCGCCGTATGATAGTTCTATTTTGTTTGAGAATCTAGTTGTAAGAGCTGTTTTTAATTGACTAGAAATAAGTTTATCATCAATTGCAATAGTATCTAACTCGATTAATGTTTTGTCATAATTAAAACTTATTCCAGTATGAATTTTTGTTCTATCAGTTATATATTGTTTGTGACTGTTCTTAATAAAGACATTATTGTTTAATAACGATATGAGCGTGTTTGGTTGATCATAACCATAATATGGATAAAGAATTTTAGACTCATCTCTATTATAAGAAATTAACGTCTTATTTAAACCATCATTTTTAGTTTCGGTTACAAAAGCAAGCGTACTATAAAATGATTCTGGTGGTTTTTTCCATGCTGTTATTTGTGGAATTACATTGAAATAGGGTTTGAAATTGGAGTAATCTAAAGAAAGAATATAAGCAGATTTTTTTAACACTTTTGTTTGTGACAATCCCAAGCCCAATGAATACAAGCTAATATTTATTTTGTCTTCTGAGGGAATTCCATTAGTGGTTAATAATAATACCGATGATAATGCTTGTCCATATTCAGCAGAGTATCCTCCAGTACTAAACATGGTTCCAGAAAATAACAAAGGAGAAAACCGTCCGCGAGTTGGAATATCTTGCAATCTGTATAAATATGGAACATCTACTTGTAATCCATCAATATGAGTTTTAGCTTCGTAAGCTTCTCCACCACGTACAAATAATCTTCCTTCCTCACCAACTGTCTGACTTCCTGGCAATGTACTTAATGCACCATAAATATCACCTGAAGCACTTGCTGTGGTAGCAATATCCATTGGCTTAAAGACAACAGCTTTTTTTTCATCGCTAGCGTCAAATGAGCCTGCAATAAGTACAACAGGTTCTAATGAGCTAGTATCTTCCATAAGTATAAAAGAGAGATTGTTATTATTTTTACTTAGATCAATACTTTTTTCTACACTATTGTATCCCAAATATTGAACAACCAAGATTTGTGTTCCAGTGGTGGAGGTTTCAAAATTAAATTTACCTTCTACATCTGAAGTAGCACCATCATAGCTATCTTTTATATAAATATTTGCTCCATCTAAGGGCAGTCCTTTGGTGTTTTTTATATCTCCACTAATGTGTGTTTGTGCAGTAAGGGTTAAGAAACTATTTGCGATAATGATAAAGAGCATTATTTTTTTCATCCTATTCTGAATTTTTGACAAAATTGGAAATAAACTCAGATGTATGCGACCCAACCTATCGGCTGAAACTTATTTATTGATTTTTCTTTTTGAATTCGGAAGGAGTAATTCCACAATATTTCTTAAAGTACCTATTAAAAGAGGATTTAGATTTAAAACCACAATCAAAGGCAATTCCTAAGAGTGATAAGTGGTTGTAATTTGAAGAAATAAGCATTTTCTTAGATTCTTCAATGCGGTATTGATTTATAAAGTCATAAAAGTTAATCTGAAAATGTTGGTTTATAACTTGTGAAAGATGTGTGTTTGATAGTTTGCACTGCTCTGCTAAAACAAGAAGAGTAAGGTCTTCTTGTAAAAATGGTTTTTCAAGACTCATGTGTTCTGCAAGTTGTTGAGCATGGAGTTTTATTTTTTCTTCGGTAAGTCCAGATTTGCTATATGAGGATGTGATATCTGTGGATTTCTCTAAATCAGATTCATCTTCATTTTTAATAGAATTGATATTTGAAAAAATACTTGTTTGTCTAAATCCATAAAAACCAAATGCTATTAGCATCAAACTTAATGCAATACCCACTAAGGCAAAAACATTTTCCATTGAAAATAGGTTAAAACTAGTGGCTCCAAAAATAAGAAAGGAGCCCACAAAAAATAAAATAAAAAATGAGTACACAATGTATTGTATCCATTTTAAATTAACTTTTTCCTGAAAAGAAAAGAAATCAGCAATTCTTTTCTGATGCCTTTTTAAAAGGGTAATATCCCAAATTGTATAAATCAATCCAGATAATGCCATTGGTATACCATAGTGTTGAATCCAAGTAGGAATGTTTTTTGGCAAATAAAAAAACCCTTTAGAAACTATAAATGTAAAATTTTGAGAATATTGAAAAATGATTAAAATAAGAACGTAAAGTACATAAACACTTAGATGAAGGAGTGTCTTTATCCGATCAATTTTATTATTTATTAGTGTTGAAATGTATAAAAACAATAATGGACCGCCAAGTAAAGGCAATCCAAAACCTAGAACAGCCCATATACCTTCAAGATCAAAATGATAAATAGTAATTTCATAGAACGTAATTTGGAGTAATACTACAACTATCCAAGACAAAAAGAAATAATCCTCATTCTTTTTTTCTCGTTTGAAAAGCAAGACAAAGAATATTAGGATGCCGGCACCCAATCCAGCATTTAAGAATAATTCCATACAGTTGTTTGAAGAATTTGGCTACAAGCTAATAATTTTTTTTAATAGTGAAGTAATAAAAAAATATGAATTTAAACAAGAACTATACATGCTGTTTGTCAAGACAAATATTGTGCTATAAAAGAATGGTTTGATAGAATATTCATTTTTTATTTCTAACTTTTCAAAAGAAGCTATTAAAGTTGAAATAAAAGATTACTTTTGTACTGATTTTGGTCACGCCTTTAGCGTGATAATAGGGAATCAGGCGAAATGATTTTACAAGATTATATCTCGTAACTCATGAATTCCTGAGCTGTCCCCGCAACTGTAAGTTTATGCCGTCCCGATAGTTATCGGAATTATTCGGTATCTCGTTAAGAGATGTTATTAACTTCTTTCACCACTGGTTTTTACCGGGAAGGTTTAATAACATAGAATAAGCCAGGAGACCTGCCAAAACAAAAAATTTATCACACTTTCGGAGGAAAAGTATTATATTTTATGAAAAAAACATTTGTTTTCTTTTTTATTAGTGCTATTGCTTTTGCACAAACAGATACCGTTCATTTATTGAATGAAGTAAGGCTATTCGGTAATTTTTCTCCCATCATGAATTCGGGATATCAAGTACAAATACTAACTGACTCCTCGATAAATGAAAGACAACAATCCTTAGGAAATTTATTGCAAGATCAGGCAAATCTATATTTTAAACAAAATGGAAACGGAATGGTATCTTCTATTTCCTTGCGTGGTTCTGGAGCAGCACATACCGGAGTATATTGGAATGGAATAGCTATCAACTCACAATTAGATGGCCAAACAGATTTTAATACATTTTCAGCCAATAGCTATAATCAAATAGAAATTAGAAAAGGAGGAGGGGGAATCCTATTTGGTAGCGGGGCAATTGGTGGTGCTATCAATTTAAGAGATCAAATTGTTTTTACCGATAAATTGCGAACTGATATCAATTTAGGTCTTGCCAGTTATAATACACAAAAAGCATTGGTGAGTACTCAATATAGTAACCAAAAATTGTATACAAAAATTGCCATAGAAGGCAACCAATCTGATAACGACTATCCATATTTAGATACAGATTTGACCAATGAAAACGGAGGATATTCAAATTATCATTTAAAGGGTGTTTTTGGCTATAAAATCAATCAAAAAAATCAATTGCAATTCTTTGCTACCTCTAGCAGCAATGACAGAAACCTCTCTAGAACCGTAACGGCACCCAATAATTCAAAATTGACAAATAAGCAAAATAGGGTATTGTTAAACTGGAAGAGTTTTGGTGCTGTGTATAATTCATCATTAAAATTGGCTTACTTAGATGAGGAGTATAATTTTTATTTTGATAGACACGATACCAATTATTCTTTTGGAAATAACAAAAATTACTTGATTAAATATGATTTTAAGTATTTTTTAAAAAAGAATATGAGTTTACACACGGGTGTAGAAAATAGTTATACCAAAGCCAATGGCACAAATCTAATAAGGGCCCATCGAAATAATTTTGAAGCCTATGCATTGGTTCATCAAAAACCATTAAAGAATTTATTGTATAATTTTAGTGTTAGAAAAGGATTTTCTTCTGTATATAAAATTCCATTGATCTTTGGACTAGATATAAAATATGGTATTTCACCAAGACTTGATATCAAAGCTAATTTTTCTACGAATTACAGACTACCTACTTATAATGACTTATACTGGAACCCCGGTGGTAATTCAACATTACTCGCCGAAGATAGCAATACCGGTGAATTGGGAATTAATTATCATAAAAATAATATAACATTAAATATAACCTCTTATTACACCAAGAGTACTAATTTAATTCAGTGGAGGCCAATTACCAATACATTATGGCAACCGGTAAATGTACAAGATGTAGATAGTTATGGATTGGACTTTGAATTTAAAACACAAAGAAAATTCAATAATCAAAGTATAACATTGATATCTCAATATGGATATACCGTTGCTACAGATAATAATTTAGATAAACAATTGATATATGTACCCTATCATAAAGCGAATCTGTCATTAAGCTATAACAATAAATATTTTACCATCAAATTTAAAGAATATTATAATGGTAAAGTATTTACTACAACCTCAAATACACAATCGTTGGATGCCTATTGGTTATCTAATGTAGAAATTTACAAAAGCTTTTTTAGAAGTAATTTAACTATTGGTTTTATAGCTAATAATATATGGAATAAAGCATATCAATCAGTTGCTTATAGACCGATGCCAAATAGAAACTTTGAATTAAACATAAACTATAAATTTTAAACATAATGAATAACTTAAGAAGTATTGCAATTCTATTTCTAATAATAGTACTAACATTTTCTTGTGAAGAAGATGATACAGTACCCTTGCCTTTAGGTGACTATGAAAAAGGATATTTTATTACTAATGAGGGGCCATTCCAGAATGGTTCTGGAACACTAACTTTCGTCGATGAAAATAATAATGTTACACAAAATGTGTATAAAACGGTTAATAACGAAGATTTAGGTAGTCTTGTTCAATCTATGAATATTAATGATGACAATGCTTATATTGTTATTAATGGTTCTCATAAAATTGTAGTAGCCAACCGTTATACCATGAAAAAAGTTGCAATTATTGAGGGAGATGACATTAAGAATCCGCGTTATTTTGTTGCTGTGGGGAATACGGGTTATGTGTCTAATTGGGGAGATCCGGGTGATGCGAATGACGATTTTATAGCCGTAGTTGATTTAAATACTAATACAGTAACGAAAAAGATTCCCGTAGGGGAGGGGCCTGAAGATATGTTGGTTGATGGTAATAATATTTATGTAAACCTTCAAGGTGGTTGGAGCCAAAACAATAAAGTTGAAATCATTGATACCTTAAATAATTCAGTTTCGACAACATTAACTGTTGGAGATGTTCCTAATGCTATCAGCAAAGATAGCAGTGGTGCTATTTGGGTATTATGTGGCGGGAAACCAAGCTATACAGGTGCTGAAACTAATGGTAAATTGGCTAAGATTGTAAATAATGTGGTGACACTAATAGATTTTGGAACTGCTGAACATCCTGAAAACCTTACTGTTGATAGTGATCAAATGTATTATAATCTCAATGGTAAAGTGTATAATATGGCAACTGTTGCAAATGAAATACCTGTAGAGGAGATTTCAGAATTTGATGGTTTTTATTATAGTATGAAAATTTATAATGGAAAATTTTATGCAACCAATGCAGCTGATTTTGTAAGTGAAGGAAGTTTAAAAGTATACAACATAACTTCTGGGGTATTAGAAAATACAATTACTACGGGTTTAATTCCGGGTTCTATCGTTTTTCAATAAAGATAAATAATTGATAATACTTTTATTTGGGAATACAAAAATGCGACTTTAGGGTCGCATTTTTATTGTCTTATATATTAAGGTATAATGTTGGCTTGTATCTCTTAAATAGTTATAACTCTCTATAATACCTAATTGCTTGCCTTTGGCATCAGTGAGCACCACCGTAGGATGTACTTTTTGATGATAACGATCGCTCAATTCTTTATTTTTATTTTTTTGATTTTCAGAAATAGCATCCTTTCTTCTTGGTGTATTTACCCTTACTAGAATTAAATGTTCAACAGCTATTTTATGGAATTTTTCTGTGTAAAAAAGATCTTCATTTAACATTTTACATGAGTCACTTCTGTCAAATCCTGTAAAATAGATAAGAATCAGCTTATTTTCAGTTGACGCTAATTGTTGAGCTTTCTCAAAATCTGTTTGCCAATTTAAGTCAATAGATTTCTGACGTTGAGCATTAAGGTTGACCAGTGTAACTACTGTCAAAATAAATATGTAGATTTTTTTTTTCATATCTCATTATTCTCTTTACATTTCCTTTTTAATCCAATTATGGCTGCATTCAACTCAAAACCTAATAATAGTATAATAGAGTTCAGCCAAATAAATAACATTAATACTAAAAGCGTTCCAATTGATCCATAAAGTTCGTTATACTGAGCGAATTTCTTAACATAAATTCCAAAAATTTTAAAATTTAATAAGATCATTAAAGTGGTTAAAATTGCTCCAGGTGAAAAGAATGATACTTTTCTACCTTCTTTAGTTCCAAAAAAATAAAACAGGCCAATAGTGGTTAGTAACATTGCAAACACAATGATATATTTGCCTATCTCTAACCATAAAAGATCATCAGAGACAAATCCTCTTTGTGTTAAATTACTGATGGCAAATTCAAAATATATGATTACTGCTACAGTAATAAACAACAATAATGCCAATAAAATAGTTATGGCCATTGAAATTAAGAATTGCCTGATTATTGATCTAGTTTGTAATTTATGATAAGTATATTCAAATCCACCAAAGAGTGAATTGATTCCATTGGTCATTAAGAACATAGATAGAACAAAACCAAAAGACAATAGGCCTCCATATTTATTATTGGCAATATCTTGTAAAACCATATCAACAGATTCTGATGTTTTAGGAGGTAAAGCCTGATTGATAAATTGTGTAAAACCTTCTTGAAAACCTTCTATTTCAATATAAGGTATCAATGTTAGAATAAATAATGCAAAAGGAAAAAGTGCCATAAAAAAACTAAACGCAATACCTCCGGCTCTAGCCGTTAAAGCACCCTTAACAATACCCAATACATACATTTCTAAGACGTTATACAGAGACATGCCTTCTAAGCCGGGTACTTTAATTTTTTTAAAAATTTTTACAAACCAGCTTAAAACAGGAATTTTTAGTAATTTTTCTTCAATAGTCATTTCATTTGTACAAGGTTAAAATCACCTTTCATAATTTAATCATGTCCGTAATGATTAGTTTTTCGATTTACCTCTCCTTTGGAGAGGTCAAGAATTGAATAAATTCTATTCTTGGGTGAGGCTCCATTTGTCTTGAACTTTTAATACTTGTTCAATAACATCTCTAACACAGCCATTGCCACCCTTTTTCTGTGAAATATATAATGATATATTCTGTATTTCAGGAACGGCATCTTTTGGACAGGCCGGAAGGCCTACTAATTTCATTACAGGTAAGTCAGGTATATCATCACCCATGTACAATACATTTTCTGGTTTTATATTGTAAATATCTAAATACTCTTCCAATTGGTCAATTTTGTTGTCAGCACCTAAATAAATATCAGTAATTCCCAAACCACGTAAACGCGATTTTACGGCGGCATTAGTACCACCCGATATAATGCAAACATTATAACCGCTTTTAACAGCAAGTTTAAGGGCATAACCATCCTTAATATTCATTGTTCTGATCAACTGACCATCCGGAAATATGGTCACTATTCCGTCTGTTAATACACCATCAACATCAAATATAAATGTAGTTATTTGAGGCATGAGTTCTTTATAACTTTTTTCCATAGGTTTTTTGGATAGATTCTGTTAGTAATTTATAAATTTTTTTTTCATCACCGCTTAATAAATTTAGATGATTTGCAATTGTTTCTTTATCATTTCTATGTGCAGGTCCGGTTTGAATGGTAGCTGGATTATGCTGTGTTATTTTTTTTGCTGATTCTAGAATTAATGGTTGTAAAATATCAAAGGGAATATCATGCTCGAAACAAATATCGCTTCCAATCTTATAAAAATGATTGACAAAGTTATTCGTAAAAACGGCGGCGATATGCAAATATTTTCTTTGTTCAGAATTGATGGTATAGACCTTGTCAGAAATTGAATGAGCTAGTTTATTGAGTAAGGACAAGTCTTTCTTGTTTTCTGCTTCAATACAGATAGGTATTTCTTTAAAATTCACTTTATCTTTTGTCGAAAAGGTCTGTAATGGGTAAAATACACCTCTATTACCTTTATTTTTTAAATTCGACATAGAGGTACCACCAGAAGTATGTACAACAAGCTTGTTTTGAAGATCAAGTTGAGATGAAAACTCAGAAATAGCATCATCAGAAATGGCAATAATATATACATCTGCTTCTTTTAAGTTTTCTAAATTTGATGTAGTTTCTATATGGTTATCAATATTTTTTAAAGAAGATCTTTTACGGCCATAAACCTGCGTCAATTCAATATTTTTACTTTTAGAAAATGAACTTATCAAATGGCTTGCTAAGTTTCCGTTACCAAGAATAATAGCTGAAATCATATTGAAGTGACAGTAATTTTTACAAATTTGAATTAAATGTTAAATGTAATGTTTTCAGAGCAAATTTAAGTAAATTGCACTCCTTTTTATACATAAATAATAAATGAAAAAAATATACAATATTCTCTTTTCTACACGGCTTACTGCTATACTATTTATTCTTTTTGCTGCTGCAATGGGTATTGCCACATTTATAGAGAATGATTATGGTACACAGGCGTCAAAAGCATTAGTGTATAATACTTGGTGGTTTGAATTGATTATGCTAGTATTTGTAGCCAACTTTGTTGGTAATATCTTTAAATATAAATTATTACGTAGGGAAAAAATTTCCGTGTTGATGTTTCACCTTGCGTTTGTTCTAATTATTGTAGGTGCTGGTATTACAAGATATATAAGTTATGAAGCTATGATGCCGATACAAGAAGGCAATACTACCGACTTGATGCTTTCTGAAAAAACCTTTTTAAATATACATATTGATGATAGCAAAGAGGCCAAAGAAATAGATAAAAAATATTTTTTTGTCCCCGAATTGGGTTCAGAATTTAGATTTATCCCATTGATAAGTCGTTTTTTTAATTTTATTAGAGGTGGTAATGACTTTTCACTCAAAACTAATTTTAGAGACAAGCCGGTTGCTATTAATTATGTAAACTATATTCCTAATGCTTATGAAAAATTTGAGGCTGATGAAAATGGCGATGAATTTTTACATTTTGTTGAATCAGGTGGTGGAGGTAGGCATGATCACTATATTAAAAAAGGAGAAATAGCAAATATTCATAATGTTTTAGTCTCCTTTGAAAACAAAACAAAAGGAGCTATAAATATTTATTCAGAAAACGATTCTCTTCGTATTCAATCGCCTTTTGAAGGGCAGTACATGATCATGGCAACCAAAGCGACCGGAACAGTTGCCAAAGATACAGTACAGGTTTTCAATTTGCGTTCTCTATATACAGTTGGGCAAATGCAATTTGTGGTTCCTGAATCATCTAGAGGGAAATTGGTATTGACTTCCGGGAATAAAGATGAACACCCTGAAGACAGATTAATAGTTGAGATTCTATCTGAAAATGATAAAAAAATAGTGGCTCTTTATGGTAATAAGTTTAGTTTGAATCCTCCGGAAATATTTACTTTAAACGGTTTAAATTTTAGACTTTCTTATGGTGCGAAACAGTTAAAATTACCATTTTCTATAAAGTTAAG
>DEIV01000047.1 GCA_002352665.1 Flavobacteriaceae bacterium UBA2765 | reverse complement strand
CTTAATTCTGAAAGTGCCTTTTTACACCTATCAAAAAAGGAACTATTTGATCTGACCCATCACCATCTAGTTTCTGGGAAAATTTTATATTTTTTCATTTTCCCTTTTTATAAAAATAAGCATTCCCTTTTTTTACATAGGTAAGTTTACCCGATTCTCTTAAATGCATTAAATCGCAAGCAGAAACCTTGAGTTCTTTCATGGTTTCTTTACTACTTATGTATTTATTCTTATTTATTTCCATAAAGTTTTAGTCTTGCTAATCTCCAATACCTTGCATCATCTCTTCCATTCCTCCAAAATTAAGAATAAATGTTGAGTAATAATGATCAAAAAGGTCTTTAAGATATTGCCCTAAATCAACATGCTCTAATTCATCTTTACCTTCTATTTTTTGTTTAATCTCATAACCTCTATTTTTACTTATTGTATAAAGAAATAATGTATGAAAGTAAACGGAAGTGTAATATTTTCTATTAGCAAATTCTAATTGCTCTTGATTAGGGTTCTTATACTTAGATTTAAAAGTTTTCAAAACCGTACTATCCATATTTACGTATATACTTTTTAAAGTATCGCCTTCGGCATCAGGAATCATTACTGTATGATAATTTGCTTCCATGCTAGTAGCTTCTTCAACAGCTTCCCAAGACACTTGATTCTCCTCTTTTTCAATAGGCTCTTTATACATAAAAACTAATTGAGGTAAACCTAAAGGTTCATTATCCTCTTCTTGTTTTGGAACCTTCTCTTTCTTTTCTTTCTTATCAGCGATTAAAACCCAGAAAATTTCAGAAAAATCTCCAGCTGAAGAGCTTAATGAAACTTCCATTTGAACGGCATCACCAACCTTTAATTCATCCTTCGGATTTAATCCGATTTTTATACAGCCTTTGTTTGGGCTACTTTTTATAATATTAAATAGTTCTGTCGGTGTCTTTGGTTCACCAGGAGCAGTGCCTCCTTCCGTCTCATTATTGTTAATATTCAGAATAGAAATTTTCAATTCTCCAGGATCATCTATTCTATCAAAAAAATCGTTTTCAACATCTGTAGAAAATTTAATAGTTTTCTCTCCATTTATAGGGATTGAAGCAACTTCTTTTTTACTATTATTCTTTGCATCAATTTTGAATTGTGACGGATATCGTTGTGGATCGAAAGGAACCTCTTTTTTTTCTTGTTTTGAACCTTTCTTATCTTGTTTCTTGCTTTTATCCTTTTTCTTTACATCTAACTTAAACGTTTCACCTAACAACTTCATTAAATCAGAATCTAATGGTAAATTCTTGGTGAAACTCTTAATAAGATCATTTGTATTAGAAGATGTATCTATGTCAACTGCTTGCTTTCTTCGCTTTTCAATTTCAGCTAGTCTCCCATCTTTTTTACTCAATTGAGCTGACAAATAAGATCTCAAGTATATTGTTTCATCTCCTCCTTTTAATCTGTCACGAGATGCCATAAAAAGTTCCTTTCTAAAATTATAATTCATTTCAGTACAATCAACATGAATTAATAAGTGGCTCTTAAGTAAATTTAATTTTAAGGCACGAGTGATAAACTCAGCAGTATAATGACCATGTACTTGTCCATTCATTGAAAACATCACTGCCATGGAGTTTTTAAAATACCTGCTTTGAATAACCTCCTTGGAACGTTTCAAATCAAAATCCTTGACTTTGGTCTTGAATACGAAACATGAAACTTTCATCGAACCAATTACTTCATCATTAAAATGTTCAGAGAATTTATCATCCAAATATTCAGTTTCTTCACTTAATAAGCGTCTTTTTAAACCGTATAAATCTTTGACTAATACTTTATTATTTGGATAACGTTCTTCAGTATCAGCGGTAAAAATCGGCAAGGCAGGATCAAATAAAAACTCATTAATACTTTGGTTTAAATCTTGAGCAAAGCCTGAGTATCCTGCAGGAAATTGATAAGAATACATTTTAATAATTGATCCTGTTTCAAATTTCCTATTAGTAAGTCCTAAATCAATTTTATCGATTGGGAATGAAGGTATTTTACCATCAATTAGCAAATATTCATACCAAGTTTCTTTTGCTTGGTCTGAATCTTTTTTCCGATGTTCTCTTATTAAAGTAAATCCAAAATCTCCATCATTTGTATATCTTTTTGAAGCTATCAGTTGGTATCTTTTTTTACCACAAAAAACAATAGCTCCACTTCCGCCCATATTATATTTTCCTTGAACAAACCGAACATTGTTTTTATTCCCTCTTAATAAAGACAAAAACGAATCTTCAAAATTATCAGGATGTTGTCCTTCACCATTATCGTAAACAATTACTGAAGTTGGTTGCTTACTTCTTTGTGTTCTTGGACCATTACCATCCGCAATAATTTGAATTTCCTCGGATTGTTTTCTTTTAAACTTCGGTAAATCCCAATTGCTATTAGGGTAAAATTTATCGATGGCTTCATCCATAGAATCAGGAGCTACTTTAGAACTTGGTTCCAAACCATACTCGTAACACTTTTTAGTTAAAAGTGCATCTATAGAATTTGTCACTTTTTCAATTAAGGCAGCGACAGGACTAGATTGTTGATTTTTCACAACTCCGTAATTACTTCGATTGTTTCCTAACGGTTTCCAATTTGAGTTGACAAAAACATCTTCTTTTTCATCAATTATAGCTTGTAATTCTATTTCATCCTTAGCATTAAAAATATTCTCAAATAGTTGGCGCAATTTCGATTTTTCCATAGTTTTTTATAAGAAATCAAATTTAGTTTTATTAATAATTTTAATGTATGATTATTATCATAGATCAAAGTGATCTAGCTAAATTGGAATATTTAATGACATATGTCATAAGTACCGATAAAACTTAATTCTAAAACGACACAGTTTAAAACTGAGAATAGTTTATTCAAATTTAAAAGCGGTAGGTTTTGAAACGATCCAACGAACTGCATATATTTTTTAATGACTATGAAAAAACCATTCTTTAGAAAACCACCCTTAGACCTTCATGGCATTACCCATTTAGAAGTACAGGTACTGGTAGAAGATTATGTGCTCACTAATCAGACCTATTTGCCCTTGCAGATCGTAACAGGTAACTCAACTGGTATGAAAAATAGGGTTACTAAATGCCTAAAAGAACATGGTTTTAGTTACCAGATTGGTGATGACTTTAACAAAGGATATGTTGCTGTGTTAAAAGACTGACTGAACGTTAAAAAAATTATTAGGTTCGTCATTACGAAAAACAAACTGACGAAGTAATCTGTTTGTTCTAAACATTAAATCATGAGATATCTCGTCCTTCGTTTCACTCACTCTGTCGATATGACACTTGAATACTTCTTAATGGTTATAACAAATTAAAATTTGCTTCGCAATGACGTTAAAATTGGTAAATTGTCACAACCTAAAGCTTTTTTAATGACTTTTCATTCCTATTGCTTTTAAGCAGCATGTTTTTTCTTGACTCGCTCAATGCACTATTATCATCAGTACTTAATGTTTCCTGCTTATTTTTTACCTTTTCATTATGGTATCGATTAATTCTAGATAGGATATTTTTTTGTATAGATACAAAACGTTCACGATAACCATGGTCACTAGTATCTTGAAAAACTTGATCACAAGCCATTGAAAAACTAATGTCTTCTAATACTTTTAAAATTAATGCATCAACATTATCAAAAGCTTCTCTTGACAATTCGGCTCCATTTTCACAAACCATTAGCATGTATTGTCCACCATGAATTTCTATATGTGGTAATCCTGTTTGATTTGAAGACCCAAGAGTGGGTATAAACTCTTCAGGGGCATACATGATAGCGGTAAATTCTCGAATTTTACCTTCAATTTGAGGTAGTGTTAGTGTCATATTTAACTGTTTAGCGACTTATTAGTGCTCTAAATCTAACGAAATAATGAAGTGTTTCACATATCTCGCAACATTATTTTATGAACAACTTAAGCGTTTTTTTTTGCTTTTACCTTGCAATTTACTGAAATTTCGACTAAAAATAACACATTTCCCCTTTTGATCTGTGTTAATAACTTCATACTTGGCTGCTGTTTTATAAAGGTTGGACTTGGTTTAAGATTGGCTCTTTTAAGTATTTTTAATAAAGAAAAAATACATCAATCATGCATCACATTAGATTTTGAAAAGACCCAACATACTGAATATACAAAATAGGTAATGTCTTTAACAAAGACTATATTGCTGTTCTAAAATAGAACTACCGATTCTAAACCTGTTTTTCCAAAGCACCTTAAGATCAAACCTGAAATACCCATTTAAAACCTAGTTTTTCAAATGTTAAACAACAGATAGCGTGTGCTTTTCATTAAAAATTGTTACAGCGTGTGTTTTTCATAAATAGCGTGTGTTTTTCACCTTTTTTTAGTTATATTTGAAATACATTTAAGCGTACATTTTTTACTTAAAATAATAAATAGCATGCAATTTTCACATGAAGCGTCTGTTTTTCACGGAAAAAAAGCACCAGAAGAAGGAACCGTAGTTGGCTATGCAGCAATAATAAATGCCATGGCTCTAAAAATGCCAATGCCATCTATTATTTCTTTAATAAGCACAAAAAATAGAAGATATAAAAGGAATGGTTGGAATGTATTGACACCAAAACATAAACCTGAAGATAATTTATATAAACATATAATATTTGCTTTAAAATATGAAGGTGTTAATTTGTTATTCTTTAAGAAACTATTTAAAAATCTAACTGAACAAGAGGTTATTGAGCTACTTCAAATTGAACCTACAGGCCAATATAGTAGAAAAATATGGTTTCTATTTGAGTGGTTATTCAATAAAGAATTAGAAATTCCTAATGCAGATGTGAAAATAAAATACACATCCTTACTGGATAATAAATTACAGTACACCATAAAAGGAAAAGATTCATCGAGACATCGCATACTAAATAATCTTCCGGGAACTGTTGATTTTTGTCCGTTACTATTTAAAACCGAAAAGCTAGAAGCACACATTAACGCAAATCTTTCTGATAAAAAAAATACATTTTTAAACAGTATCCATAAAGAAGTGCTACAAAGGGCATCCTCATTTTTATTGTTAAAAGATTCTAAGGCATCATTTACTATAGAAGGTGAAAATCCAGGTAACAATAGAGCCATGCGTTGGGGAAAAGCTATTGGGCAAGCGGGTCAAAAACCATTGAGTAAAGATGAATTGATTCGATTACAACAAATAGTCATAGAAAATACTCGATTTGTTAATATGGGCTTTCGAACCAAAGGAGGTTTTGTTGGTGAGCACGATAGAACCACAGGTGAACCTATTCCTGACCATCTTTCAGCCAGACAAGCTGATTTGGAGCAATTAATATCAGGTTTAATTGCAACAAATAACGTATTGCAAGATGAAACCTATGATGCTGTTCTAGCAGCGTCGACCATAGCCTTTGGCTTTGTATTTATACATCCGTTTGAAGATGGTAATGGGCGTTTACATCGTTACCTAATCCATCATATATTAGCAAAAAAAGAATTTACACAACAAGGCGTTATTTTTCCTGTTTCAGCCTCCATTTTAGATCACATTGATGATTATAAAAAGGTGCTAGAATCGTATTCGCATCCATTATTAGATCATATTCATTGGAAAGAAACTAGCAACCATAATGTTGAAGTTACGAATGACACCATAGATTACTATCGTTATTTTGACGCTACAAAACAAACAGAGTTTTTATATGATTGCGTAGAAGACACGTTGGAAAGAGTTATTCCACTAGAAGTAACCTATTTACAACACTATGATGAATTTAAAAGATATATAGACAATAATTTTGAAATGCCTGATAAAATGGTTGCTAAACTCGTTCGTTTTTTGGAACAAAATCAAGGTGTTTTATCTAAAAGAGCATTAAAAAAAGAGTTTTCAGCATTAAAAGAAAAAGAGATAAATAACATACAGGATACTTATAAAAATATATTTTTATAAGAATAAATAACAAGCATAGATCTAAATACCCGAGCTTGTGTAAAGTTGTATTATTTTGCACAACAAACTGAATCTAAATTATAATTTTCATCACAAAAATATTAATGTTATAGCTTTTATGGCTCAATAGTTGTTACTTTTACTTAAAATAATAAATCATGAAGAAATTAAGTCTACTCGTATCGTTTTTAGTTGTATTGTTTATTTCCTGTACTGGTGATACTGGTCCAGAAGGCCCTCCGGGTTTCGATGGTCTTATTGGGTCTGTCTTTGATGTGACTGTAGATTTTACGGAGGCTGATGGTTATGAAGTTTTTGCAGATTTACCTACTAACGTTCTAGATACTGATGTTGTAATCGCCTATGTGCTGTCTGGCGTAGACAACGGCGTAGATATCTGGGAGCCGCTACCACAAACCCTTTTCTTTGACAATGGTATTTTATTGTATGGTTATGACTTTACGGTTTCTGATGTTCGTTTCTTTCTAGATGGTACTATAGCCCTTAATACCCTTGTTGCTCTATTTAACGTGAGATCGACATAAAAAAGTGTTAAAACACAAAGAAAAAAGCAGAAAATTTAGTATATTTAAGCAATTGAAATTCAAATATTTAAC
>DEIV01000059.1:473-21141 GCA_002352665.1 Flavobacteriaceae bacterium UBA2765 | reverse complement strand
CAAAAGGATCTTAAAAAAATGATTATTAAAGGTATTTATAATCAAGGAGATATTTTGCCCTCTGAAAATAAACTTTCTGTTCAATATAGTCTTTCTCGAATGACCATAAGAAATGCTTTAAAAAATTTAGAAAATGAAGGCCTAATCTATCGCAAAAAAGGAAAGGGTAGTTTTGTAGGTTCTACAGGTAAAAGTTTTAAGTTACTTTCTAGAAGAGGTTTTACTGAAATAATGAAAGGAAAAGAAATAGAAATTGATACAATTTTTGTTCGTAAGCCAAAAACTGGAAAGTGGAAAAAGAATTTTTATTGGGAGTTAAGTGACTCTGAACTTAGCGCTGGTTGTATCAGCTTTTCAAGAATAAGAAAAATAGAAGACAAACCTGTCATGGTTGAAGATGCCTGTGTTTCAAATATTGATTTACCAAATTTTTGTACAACTCCTTTTATCAATAATTCTTTATTTGACACTTTACTTATTAATTATGATATTGAAATCACCGGTATAAATCAAAAATTTCGTGCTATTTCGGCATCAAAAGAATTAGCAAAAAGATTAGACCTTAAAAAAGGAGATCCCGTATTAGAGATTGTCAGAAAACTTTCAACCAGTAGACCAGAATTATACATCTATTCTTTTGCCTATTGCAACACAGATGATTTCACTATAGAAACGTAATGCCTATGGATTTTAAAAACACAAGTTATATTATTATGGGAGGCACCACAGGAATGGGGTTTTCTTCGGCTTTGGCTTTGCAAAAACAAGGATCTAAAGTATTGGTTATTGGAAGAAGTGAAGATAGTTGTGCAATAGCAAAAGAACAGTTGAATCCAGATTGTCTAGTAATGAGTGGTGATGCCACCGATCCTGAAACCATAGAAAAAGCAATAATAATGGCAAAGCAAAAATTTGGTGAAATTACCGGGCTTTTTCATGTAGCAGGTGGTAGTGGTAGACGTTTTGGCGATGGGCCCTTAGATAAAATGACATTAGAGGGTTGGAATAAAACCTTTGAATTAAACCTTACATCGATGATGCTTTCTAACAAAGCCATGGTCAATTATTTTTTAGAGCATAAAAAATCAGGAGTTATCCTAAATATGGGATCAGTATTGGGGTATTCGCCTTCTCCTAAGTATTTTGTTACACATGCTTATGCTGCCACAAAAGCGGCAATTATTGGTTTTTCAAAATCGATAGCCTCATATTATGCACAAAATAATATTCGAGTAAATGTAATTGCACCTAGCTTGTTTGCTACACCCATGGCAAAAAGAGCCGTTGAAGATAATGAAATTCAAGCATTCCTTAAAACCAAGCAACCTTTAGATGGTGGACGGTCAGGTAAATCAGAAGATATAAACAATGCCGTTTTGATGTTTTTAGCACCATCATCTAAGTTTACAACTGGACAAGTATTAGCTGTCGATGGTGGATGGACAATAAGTGAAGGGCAGTATAAGTAGTGTAAGTTCAATATAATGAAATACTGAAAATGTCTGTCATTCAGAGCGTAGCGAAGAATCTCAAAATTAGAGATTCCTCAGTCATACCTCCTTCGGAATGACAGCAATTTTTCAATTAAACAATATTTAATGATTATTTAGAACTCATGATAAAAAATAATAAATGAATATAAAATATTTAGGCATAGATGTTGGAGGTACAAATATTAAATCTGTTGTACTCAATGAAACAGGAGATATTTTAGATAAAGATACTATCCCTACTGAAGATTCATCTGCCAATCCAGAAAAATGGAAACAGAATATTATCGATTTAATTGATAATAAAACTCAAAAATTTGCCAATGGTAATGCCGATTTAATGAAATGCGGTATTTCTGCACCAGGCTTGGTTGATAAAGAGAATAAACAAATACTAACGATGCCTGATAGATTGAGAGGTTTAGAAGGTTTTAGCTGGTCAGCACATCTCAATAGAAACATCAATGTAATTAACGATGCGCATTCAGCTTGCCTTGCTGAGTATGAATCTTTTTATAAGGAAAAAATAAAAAATTTGATACTCCTTACATTGGGTACCGGTGTAGGTGGAGCTGCCATAATCGATGGTAAGATTTTTCAAGGTGGCATTCAACGTGCAGGTCATTTTGGTCATATAACAGTAGATCATATGGGAGCCAGCACAATGACCAATATGGTAGGAAGTCTAGAATATGCCATTGGAAATTTTTCAATAGAGGAAAGAACACACGGTAAATTTAAAAGTACTAAAGACCTTGTAACTGCTTATCAACATGAAGAACCATTAGCTACCTATTGGTGGTTGTCATCCGTGCAAAAATTAGCAACCGGTTTGGCTTCATTGATCAATGCTTTTTCCCCTGAATTAATTGTTATTGGAGGTGGAATTGCTGAAGCAGATGACGCTTTATTCAATCCGCTTAGCAAATTTATGTCCTTATACGAATGGAGACCAGATAATCATCAAGTAAAAATCACAAAAACAATCTATAGCAATTATGCAGGGGCAGTTGGAGCCGCATTTTTTGCAAAACAAAGTCAAAACTGAATTTAAAAATGAGTTATACAAAACAATATCTACAAAAAGGAAAAGAAATCATTTCAGTTGTAGAAAAGCAAGAAGATAAGATTCTAGAAGTTGCACAAATATTTGCAAAATCTATTTTAGACGGTCGCATGGTGCATCTATTCGGATCAGGACATAGTAGAATTATGGTAGAAGAAATGTGGCCTAGATATGGCTCTTTTCCGGGTTTTAATCCCATTGTAGAATTGTCATTATCCAATCATAATTTGGTGATTGGTTCTAACGGACAACGACAAGCCATGTTTTTGGAAAATGTTACCGGATTTGCTGCCAAAATTTTAAGAAATTTTGGTCTAAACAATCAAGATACTGCTTTGATTATTTCTTCAAGCGGATGCAATGTTGTACCTATTGAAATGGCAGAAGAACTTCAAAAACAGCATATAAAAGTGGTGGCATTGGTGAGCAGTCAACATCTGGAAGGTAGCGCCTCCAAAAGAAAAGATGGCAAGAAATTAACCGATTTTGCTGATTTTGTTTTAGACACAGGGGCTCCTTTAGGTGATGCCATGATAAAAATTGATGGATTAGACACCCCAGTTTCTCCCGGATCAACATTAGGAGGTATACTAATTATCAATACCCTAAAAGCAGAAATTGCCAATATTTTAGTGCAAAATGGTAAAATGCCCAAAGTATTAAGTAGTGGAAAAATTATAGGTGATGAACGTGCGGTTGAATTGTTTGAATCTGCCTATGATGAACATGCACATTTAATGGCTAAACTGTATGAAAATGTTGGAAAATAGCCGCTACTGCATAAATAATTAGCATAATAGAGGCATAAATGAAGGATTAGATAAATAAAATTAGCGAATTAGCGGCAATACAATGAAATTTCAAACCACCATAACAAAATCATTCAAAACCGACATCCTTGTTATAGGCAGTGGCACTGCTGGTGCTACAGCAGCAATAGCAGCTAGTCATGGAAAATACAAAGTAACCATAGTAGAACGTTATGGCTTTCCCGGAGGCAGTTCTACACAAATGTTAGATACTTTTTATGGATTTTTTACACCATCAAATACACCAAAAAAAATTATTGGAGGTCTGCCAGATCTGGTGGTAAACGAATTGAATAAATCTGGTAATATATTTTTACGCCCAAATACCTATGGTGCTGGAACAGGTGTAAACTATAATCCTGAAAAATTAAAAGAAGTTTGGGATAAATTACTGGTAAGTAATGATATTCAAATATTATATCATTCCACATTGGTAGGTGTGGAATCTAAAGGAGAACTATCAACTTGTATTTTATTTAATAAAGGCATTGGATTTTTCTCCATAACAGCTAAACGAATTATTGATGCCTCAGGCGATGCCGATTATTGCCATTTGGCAGATCTTGCCTATGAAAAAGCAGGAGAGATAGAAGCCGCACAGAGTATGACAACTACCTTTAGAATGGCAAATGTAAATTTGGCTGAATTTGAAGCTGCAGGAGGTAAAAAAATGCTCAAACAAAAAATGGGTGATGCGTATGTTTCCGGCAAACACCCCTTACCGAGAAAAGAAGGTTCGGCACATGAAATGTGCCAACCAAAATGTATCTCTACAGTGGCGGTTAAGGTGGTCGATTTTGATCCGTTAGATCCGGAAGGAATAACTAAAGCTGAAATTGAAGGAAGACGACAATCCTTTATTTTTGAAGACTTTTTTAGAGCAGAAATTCCATGGTACCAAGATTCAAAGATTATCGGATTGTCAAATCAAATAGGTGTTCGAGAAACACGTAGAGTGTATGGAGAATACAGATTAACAAAAGAGGATTGTATGGTGGCAAAACAGTTTAAAGATCAGGTGTTTTTATGTGGAGCTCCAATTGAAGACCACCGAAAATCAGCTGATGGGAAATCAGAAACCTATTGGCAATATGTACCCGATGGAGGTACTTATGGTGTGCCTTATAGAACTTTGGTTCCTAAGAATAGTAAAAACATTTGGGTTGCAGGTCGTTGTTTTTCTGCAACGCATGATGCACATGCTTCGTGTAGGTCTATGGCACAAACTATGAGTATGGGACAAGCAGTGGGCTTTGCAGCTGTACAATCATTAGATACAGATTGCGAAGCAAATAATATAACTATTAATACATTACAAGATACTTTAGTGGAGCTAGGAGCAATACTAGAACAACCCGATAAAGTGGCAGATATTTCTCGTAATGGATGGAGAAATAACATATAAATAAGCATTTTTTGTAATATATCTCTGCGTATTTGCGAGAAAATTTAAACAAATGGACAAACCTTTTTTTAGAACCATATTAGGCGATAAATCTCCACCAGGGATGGGACTCACCTATGCACACGAACATATTATTATAGATGATTGTTATGTTACGGCAGGACATCCAGAGTTTTTATTGAATGATATCCCAAAAGTATCAGAAGAACTCCAACGTTTTTATTCCGTTGGAGGGAGGACGGTTGTTGATACCATGCCATCAAATTGTGGAAGAAACCCATTATTATCAGCTGAAGTGAGCCAAAATAGTAAAGTCAATATTATTGTACCTACAGGTATTCATTTAGAAATTTATTATCCAAAAAATCATTGGAGATATAGTTATACAGAAGATCAGCTCACCGAACTATTTATTGCTGATATTGAAGAAGGAATTGATAAATTTGATTATGCAGCACCATTTATAGATAGAACATCTCATAAAGCAGGGCTTATTAAATTGGCAACAGGAAATGAAGCTATTACTAAGCACCAAGAAAAGATTTTCCATGCTGTTGTGAATACACATCTAGCAACCGGAGCTCCAATTCTAACCCATACCAATTTTGGAAATCAGGCACTAGAACAAGCACAACTTTTTGAAAAACTAGGGGCTAAACTAGAGCATGTGGTACTCTCTCATGTAGATAGAAATAAAAATTTATACTATCAAAAAAGAGTGTTAGATACAGGCATAAAAATTGAGTATGATAGTGCTTTCCGTTGGAAAAAAGACGATAAAAATTGGACCTTATACTTTTTAGAAGAACTGCTGTCGCTTTATCCAAATCAAATTACACTGGGTATGGATATGGCAAAGAATGCCTATTGGAAAAGTTATGGAGGAACTCCTGGATTAACTTATCTAATGGATACCATTCCAACATTTTTAAAATCAAAAGGATTAAGTGAGCATTACCAAAAATTATTTTTTGACAATCCTCAAAAATTATACTCTTTTTTTAAAACGGTAAACTAAAATATGATGGAACAAATAAATATAGATTTCTATATATTATTGGTTCTATAGGAATTTTAGGCATGTTAATAGTAGAATTTATAGGGCAATTTTCGATGCTTTAGTTTTATTGCTAATAATGATTTTCATCATTTTCTTTGCGGCTTTTTTGGAACTTTTTTTTTGGACATACGTATCAGAGATTTTTACCTTCTAAAATTAATAACCAATCATTACCAATACCACTAGATGGAGGTGAGAATTCCAAAATTTCTCGATTTGAAAACTCGCCAATAGCTGTCATAGTACCATCTTTTGGATTATACCAATTAGCTATAACAGTTTTGTCAAGAACCTTATGCATCACAACTTTAACTTTTTGCCCTTTTGATAAGTAAATCAAAACCCATTTCCCCTCAGATGATTTAGCTGCTCTAATATGCTCTTCATTATGAGGGTTTATCCCATAAATAATGGATTGATCCGGCTGTAATTTTGAAATAGAATAGACTTCAAATATTTTTTTTAAATGTATCAACTGACTTGCTCCATCATGGGTCAAAGATGTATACCAATCTGCAATACACGGTATTGATATAGCTCCTCCTTTTTTGAACATCTGCCAAACAGCATTATTGCCATAGGTATAACCACATGCTCCGGAAAGAAAATCCCAATATGCATGAACACGTATATCATAATCTGTGAAGAATCCCTTTTGAAAATATGATGCGTCCTTTATAATACCATTATCGTCTAAAACTTTTTCAGGAACCTTTTTTGGCGTTTTAAAATCACAAAATTCCCAGAACTTAACAGAAATGCCCTCATAAGCAGGTTCTCCATCAACAAAAGGTTTCTTTGGGTCTTTTAAATAATCGGTTTCAGCCCATTGATAAACTTTATTAAATTTATCACCGTGACCACTTTGATACATATTAAAATCTAACCAAGATTCGTTATGTATAAAATTAGATGAAGAACTGCCGCCTCTGGGATGGTAAGTAATTAGATGGCTGCCTTTATCACCCTTATGTAATCCTTTTGCCATTGCACGCCAAACTTCTAGTACTTCACTATTTGCAATATCTCTATCACCACCAAGTATCCAAACTATAGATTTATCTTTATATCTATTTCCAAGATATTCACCATAAGTTTTAGCATTCTTTGCATTAAAGACTACGGGACCAGCACCCGGATGAAGTGAAAAGACTTTATCTCCCCAGGTAGGAAGTAATCCTACAACCAAGCCCAGATCATTTGCTTTGTCAACAATAAAATCTACATGTTTAAAGTAATTTTCATTGGGTTTTTCAGGATCAAGATCAATTAACGGAATTTCACCATAACTATTTGGTATTTTTAGCCCATCATTTTCAGCCAATACAACTGCCTGAATTAAGGTAAATCCCTGTTTTGCCCTTATGGTGAGATAATCAATAGCCTCTTCCCTATCTAATTTATGAAATAATTCCCATGCCGTATCTCCAATCCATAAAAAAGGTTTTCCCTCTTGATTTTCAATAAACCTTCCATCATCACTTATAGTCAATGATTGAGACAACAAATTAGTAACGGCTAATAAACAAATGACAATAACAACTATTTTTTTCATAAAAACTAAATTTATCTGGTTGGGCTTTCTAAATAATTATTCCCTCTTAAATTAATAATTTGTCAAACTAGTATAAAATTATCAGAACTTATTTCATATTTCTTATTTATCAATTCAAATATAAGTTACTTTTAATAAAACATTGTATACCTAGACCCAAAAATTTTGAAAATTATTTGGTATTCATATTAAGTTATTTTTAATAATTATTATCACTTAATTTTGATAATTACTAAATTTGATCTTTTAAATAAGCCAAATTATATTTCACGTTTATTTATTACTTTTATAATCTTAAAAAATAGTGTTTACTTAAAATATATTATTAAAATTGTAGCACCTCGTAAAAATGTTAATTTGAATGCATAGCTTAAAACAAAAAAAACCAAATATTTTACATAAAAAAGCAATTTTTATTTTATTATCTTCTTTAGTTTTTTTAGCTATCTTTTTTGCTTATTCCAATCACTTTTCAAATTCCTTTCATTTTGATGATAGCCATACCATAAAAACGAATAGTGCTATACAAGAAATAAATGTTGTTCATTTTTTTAAAGACGCCACTACTTTTAGTTCTCTTTCAACAAATCAGAGCTACCGCCCTTATACCACATTAGAAAATGCAATTGATTATAAACTTGCAGGTGGTTTACATACAAAAGCATTTCATATTCATATTTTTATAACATTTCTAATTGTATGTTTATTAATAGGAGTATTTGTAAAAAAACTGCTTGATAAATTGAATTTCTCAATTTATAATCAATATTGGGGATTGTTATGTGCAGCTATTTTTGGGTTATTATGTGCCAATGCAGAAACTGTCAATTATATTATTCAACGAGCCGAAATTACATCCGGATTATTCGTTATGGCAGGATTAGTAGCATTTATACATGGTGGATTTTGGCGTAGTAAGTTTATCTATTTAATATTTCCGTTAATAGGGTTTTTCGCGAAGGAAATGGCATTTGTATTTGCACCCGTTTTACTATTATATCTACTTCTGTTTGAAGAGCAAGTTAATCTTTTGCATTTTTATAGAAAAAGTGAATTTAAAAAATGTATAAAGTCCTTTAAAAAAGTACTCCCCGCTTTTATTTTAACAATTGCTTTTTACGCTTTTTACACAACCATGTTACCTGATACTTTTTCTCCCGGAGGATTAAGTAAATACAATTATTTAATTACACAACCAATGGTAATGGCTCATTATATCTTAACTTATTTTATTCCATATAACCTTTCGGCGGATACCGACTGGGAAGTTTATACTTCGATTTTCGATTACAGAGCTATCACCGGAATAATTATAGTACTGGTATTATTTTATAGCGCATTAAAAGCATCCAAAAATAATAATACACGGTTGTATTCTTTTGGTATTCTATGGTTTTTTATAACATTATTACCCACTTCTTCATTTATACCCTTCGCTGAAGTACTGAATGATCATCGCAGTTTTATACCTTATATTGGACTAACTATAGCCTTTGTATTTGGTGTTAAATATCTATTAGATAAGTACTTCTTTTCTCTGCTCAAAAAAAGATCGGCAAAAACTATTCTTGCAGTCCTTCTTGTTGCTTTTCTTGGATTGAATACTTATGGTATTAGAGAACGTAATAAAGTATGGAAAAACGATTTAACGCTATGGAAAGATGTCTCTATTAAAAGTCCAAAAAATGGTCGTGGATTAATGAATTATGGACTAGCTCTAATGGCAAGAGGAGATTTTATCAATGCAGAAAAGCAATACTTAAAGGCATTAGAATTTAGCCCAAATTATGTTAATTTATATATAAATTTAGGGATTCTAAAAAATTCAACAGGCAATAAAAAAGAGGCAGAAAATTATTTTAAAAAGGCCCTTAAAATTGATCCATCAAAACATATTAGTTGGTATTATTATGGTAGATTCTTAGTAAAACAAGAGAAATACGAAGAAGCAAAAGTACATTTACTTGAAGCTTTAAAATTGTCGCCTAGTTATGCCATAGCCCAAACTACTTTGTTTGAAGTTTATCACAAAACAAATGATTGGGAAAATTTAAAAGTTTATGCAAAAAAAGTTTTGAAAAAATCTCCAAATGATCCGAAGGCTAAAAAATATTTAGATATTGCCTTAAATAAAAAATCAATTTTTTCAACAATTGAAGAAGATATTAGTAAAGCTCCAACTCCCGCTAAATATCTTGATTTAAGTTTAAAATATTTTCAATATCATCAATTCGAGAACACTATAAAGTTTGCTCAGGAAGCACTAAAACTTAAAAATAATTATCCTGAGGCCTATAATAATATAGGTATTGCTAATTTTAAATTAGGTGCATACGATAAAGCCATTAAAGCCTATCAGAAAGCTCTAGAAATTAATCCGAAATATAAATTGGCAAAAAACAATTTAGAAAATGCCATAGCAGCCAAAAATAAAAAAAGTATTAAAAATGATTTTCCATCAAATTTGAAAACAGCTAACGATTTTTTAAATTTTAGTTTAAAATGCTATAAAGAAGGTAGATATGAAACATGTATTGAGGCAGCCAAAAGGTCTATTGAAATTATACCTAGTGCGAATGCCTACAGCAACATGTGTGCTGCCTACAATCAATTAAAAGAATATGATCAAGCAATTAGGGCATGTAACAATGCATTAAAACTAGAACCTGACCATAAGCTTGCAAAAGGTAATTTGAATTTTTCTATACATCAAATAAAGACAAATGAATAAAAATATATTTTATGATCATAAAATAGCTGTCGTTATACCTTATTATAATGCGTCTAAACAAATTGTAAAAGTTATAGCTAAACTACCTGATTATGTTGATGCAGTAATTATTGTTAATGACAAAAGCTTAGAAGCCCTACCAGAACAAGAAATTTTGTCGACCGTTAATGCTAACACTAAATGCCATTTTCTGCAAAATGAAATTAATTTAGGCGTTGGTGGTGCCACGAAAAAAGGATTTGACTATGCTATGGAAATTGGAATTGAAATTTTAATTAAAGTTGATGCAGACAATCAAATGGATTTGAATTATATTCCAAATCTGTTAACACCATTGATTACCAATGAAGCTATGGTGGCTAAAGGAAATCGATTTAAAGATTTAAAAGCTTTAAAAAAAATGCCCACTACAAGAAAAATAGGAAATTTAATACTATCGTTTTTAGTGAAAATGGCGACAGGTTATTGGCATAATTTTGATCCTACTAATGGGTTTATAGCCATCAATACACGTATTTTAGATAAAATAGATTTTTCAAAACTTTCTAATAGATACTATTTTGAAACTTCTTTACTCGCTGAATTTTATTTTCAAAAAACCCCAATTACAGATGTTCCTATGCCTGCCATATATGGAGATGAAAAATCTAATATGAATGTGTCTAAAATGGTATTCGTTTTTATTGGAAACTTGTCTAAAACTTTTTTAAAACGAATTTTAAAAGAATATTTTTTATATGATTTTAATATTGGATCAATTTATATCATTTTTGGATTCCCATTATTTTTATTTGGCTTAGTACTTGGAATTTATAATTGGATATATTATGCTTCACTAAACATACTAGCTCCAACTGGAACGATTATGATTGTTACTTTATCCATAATTTTGGGATTTCAACTGATACTTCAAGCTATACAATATGACATTTTTAATGCCCCAAAAGGAAATCTACAATAAAAAATTTCAATAGGAATCATAAAGAATTTTCAAACACAGGTTATTAACAATTGTTAATAACCTGTGTTAATAGCCAGTTGAAAAGTTAACCTTTTTATTTAATCCCTACCAAGCCTATTAATTGTACTTTTAGCATTAGAATCTTGATTCAAAATTAAAATTACCCCTTTTTGTTTTTATTTTGAATATTACTATGAGATTTAGATTCTAATTTTATATTGTTCTTTATTCTTATCTATTCAGTGTTAAGCACACAATCCTTAAATGATAAATTATTATAAAGAACAATTTTAAAAGCACCTTAAAAAAAGGTGCTTTTTTTTATTTCATTTGTTTAATACTTCACTTTTCAAACAATTACAACAATCCATTATATATTGAAAAAATTATTCTAAAAAATAACATGTAAACTATTATTTATCTAGTATAGATTGATAACAATTACGGCTTTTATTAGTAGATTTGTAAACACAAAATAATATTATATTTTATTAAAAATAAATCAATAATACATGTCTAAATCTTCACCAATATATTACACTAAAACAGATGAAGCACCAGCCTTAGCAACTGCTTCATTTCTTCCTATAATCAAAGCATTTACAAAATCTGCTGATATACAAATTGAATCTAAAGATATTTCTTTAGCCGCTAGGATTTTAGCCACTTTTCCTGATTTTTTAAAGAATGATCAAAAAGTAGCCGATGCCTTAGCAGAATTAGGTGAGTTGGTAAAAAAACCTGAAGCTAATATTATTAAACTACCTAATATTAGTGCCTCTATACCTCAATTAAAAGCAGCAATAAAGGAGTTACAATCTCAAGGTTATAACTTACCTAACTACCCTGATGAACCTATAAATGATGTAGAAAAAGATATAAAATCTCGTTATAATAAAATTAAAGGTAGTGCCGTTAATCCTGTTCTTAGAGAAGGAAACTCTGATAGACGTGCCCCAAAAGCTGTTAAAAATTACGCAAAAAGAAATCCACATACCATGGGTGCATGGTCAAACAAATCAAAAACTCATGTAGCTACTATGGATCATGGTGATTTTTTTCATAATGAAAAATCCGTAACACTACCAAAAGCCACAACAGTAAAAATACAATATACTGACCATTCAGGAAATATTTCAATTCTTAAAGTTGATCTCCCTTTATTGAAAGGCGAAATAATAGACAGTACAGTAATGAGCAAAAAGGCATTGCTGCAATTTTTAGAAACAGAAATAACTGATGCTAAAAATAATAGTATCCTATTTTCATTACATATGAAAGGTACTATGATGAAGGTTTCTGACCCTATAATTTTTGGACATGCGGTTCGGGTATTTTTTAAAAATGTATTTGAAAAACATGCTGCAATTCTAGATGATATAGGTGTTGATGTAAATAATGGCTTCGGAAACTTGCTCTCAAAAATTGAAGAATTACCAGAAGATAAACGTAAAGAAATTAATGCAGATATCCAAAAAGCTTTTAAAAATCGTCCGGGATTAGCCATGGTAAATTCTGATAAAGGCATCACAAATTTACATGTGCCAAGCGATGTTATTATAGATGCCTCTATGCCTGCTATGATTAGATCTTCTGGACAAATGTGGAATATTGACGGTAATTTGCAAGATACAAAAGCTATAATACCAGACAGTTCTTATGCCGGTATTTACCAAGCTACTATAGATTTTTGTAAAAAGCATGGTGCTTTTGATCCTACTACAATGGGTACAGTACCTAATGTGGGTTTAATGGCTCAAAAAGCAGAAGAATATGGCTCACATGACAAAACTTTTGAAATAGAAAATGATGGTAAAGTTCAAATAATTGATACTACCGGTGCAGTCTTATTGGAGCATAAAGTTGAAAAAGGTGATATTTGGAGAATGTGTCAAGTAAAAGATGCTCCTATTCAAAATTGGATCAAACTCGCGGTTGACAGAGCGGAAGCTACTAAGGTGCCTACCATATTTTGGTTGGATAAAAATCGTGCTCATGATGCCGAGTTGATTAAAAAAGTAAATACCTATTTACCGAATTATAAAACTGCCGATTTAGAAATAAAAATTCTTTCCCCGAAAGAAGCTACATTATTTACTTTAACACGACTTAAAGATGGTAAAGATACCATTTCAGTATCCGGAAATGTTCTCCGTGACTATTTAACGGATCTCTTTCCTATTTTAGAAGTTGGTACAAGTGCCAAAATGCTATCCATAGTACCATTAATGAATGGTGGCGGTTTATTTGAAACCGGTGCCGGTGGTTCTGCACCGAAACATGTTCAACAATTTCTAGCAGAAAACCATTTAAGATGGGATTCTTTAGGCGAATTTTTAGCCTTAGCTGTATCTCTTGAACACTATGGTAAAACCAATATTAATTCTAAAGCATTAATTCTAGCTGAAGCTTTAGATAATGCCACTGACAAGTTATTAGAAACAAGTAAATCACCATCACGTAAAGTGGGAGAGCTCGACAATCGAGGCAGTCAATTTTACTTGACCCTTTATTGGGCAGAAGCATTAGCCCAACAAAATGACAATACAGCACTTAAAATGCAATTTAGTAGTGTAGCTGAAAAATTGAGAGCTAATGAAAATACTATCATAAAAAATCTAAATGATATACAAGGCAAATCAGTAAATATTGATGGTTATTACAATCCTAGTGATCTCTTAATTTCTGAAATTATGAGACCTGATGAAACTTTCAATGAAATCATAAGTCAGATTTAATATTAAATTATAGTTAAAAGCTCCTACATAGGAGCTTTTTTTATTTTTTGTTATTTACATTTGTTTTCTAATAAAATAAATTTGAATATACTAAAACCTCTCTTTCTTTTTATCATTTATTTTAATGTAACTATTCTTTTTGCTCAAGAAAAATTCACCTTAAGTGGTACAATATCAGAATTTTCAAGTAACGAAACACTCATTGGTGTCAGTGTTATTTTTCCTGAGTTACAAACAGGAACTTCTACTAATGAATATGGGTTTTACTCCATAACACTACCTAAAGGTGATTATAAAATGATAGTGAGTTATGTTGGTTTTAGTGATATTAGTTCAACGATCAATCTCCATAAAAACATTTCTAAAAATTTTAGTTTGATTGAATCCTCAGAAATATTAGAAGAAGTTGTTCTTAAAGAAAATGTGGAACAATTAAATATTAGAAAACCTCAAATGAGTGTCAATGTAATGTCTTCTGCCACTATTAAACAAATTCCTGTTGTACTAGGCGAGGTAGACGTTATCAAATCTATCACTTTACTTCCGGGTGTTACAAATGCCGGAGAAGGTTCTTCAGGATTCAATGTTCGAGGTGGGGCTGCTGACCAAAATTTAATTTTGTTAGATGAAGCTACTATTTACAATTCTTCACATTTATTTGGGTTTTTTTCAGTATTTAACCCGGATGCCATAAAAGACTTAAAACTTTATAAAGGAGGTATTCCATCACGATATGGCGGTAGAGTATCCTCAGTTCTAGATATCTATCAAAAAGAAGGAAATAATAAAAAATTCCATGTCAATGGTGGTATAGGCATTGTTTCAAGCCGTCTATTACTAGAAGGGCCATTAAAAAAAGAAAAAGGATCTTTTTTATTAGGAGGAAGATCCTCTTATGTTCATTTATTTTTACCCTTATTTGATATTAAAAGTGTTGCCTATTTTTATGATCTAAACACAAAATTGAGTTATAAAATAAATCCGAATAACAATATTTATCTATCAGGTTATTTTGGTAGAGATGTATTTAGTATTTCTGATAGTTTTGAAAACACCTATGGTAATACAGTGATAAATTTTAGATGGAATCATTTATTTTCTGATAAATTATTTTCTAATGTTTCCTTAATTTATTCTGATTATTATTATGGACTTAAATTAAATTTTATCGAATTCAATTGGAATTCAGGTATTCAAAATTTAAATGTTAAATATGATTTTAAACATTATCTCAATGATAAATTTAAATTGAATTATGGTTTAAATAGTATCTATTATAAGTTCAATCCCGGTGATATTGAACCCACCGGTTCAAGTTCAGGTATTAACCCTTTTAAACTTATTGATAAATATGCTTTTGAAAACGCAGTTTATATTGATGCCGAACATCAAGTTACCGATAAATTGGCATTATCATATGGCATCCGCTATAGCTCATTTCTACGTTTAGGTCAAGATGAACTTAATTTATATGAAAATGATAATGCAGTTGTATTTAATCAAGAACTTCAAATTTATGAAAAATCCAAACCCATCAGCACTGCAACTTTTAAAAGAAATGAAACCATTAAATCTTTTGGCAATTTAGAACCTAGGTTATCTCTAGCTTATCAATTAAATAATGAATCATCTTTAAAAGCAAGTTATAACAGAATGAGTCAGTATTTACATTTATTATCAAATACCAGTTCGCCAACACCCTTAGATGTTTGGACTCCAAGTGGTAAATATGTAAAACCACAATTATTAGATCAGTTTGCTATTGGGTATTTTAGAAATATTGATAATAACAAATACTCTTTTGAAATAGAAAGCTATTATAAAACTATAAAAAATAGGATTGATTATATAGATGGTGCAGATTTAATTGCCAATAATGCCATAGAACAAGTGATATTAAATGGCGAAGCAAGGGCTTACGGGTTAGAAGTATTATTACGAAAAAATAAAGGTAAATTTAAAGGATGGCTAGCATATACGCTATCAAAATCTGAACAAAAGACTGAAGGTAGAACAGCATTAGAATTGGGTATAAATAATGGAGAATGGTATAATACACCCTATGATAAAACACATGACATTTCTTTAACAGGAAGTTATGAATTTAACAAAAAATGGAGATTTAATACAAATTTTCTGTTTCAAACCGGACAGCCAGTGACTTATCCAAATGGACAATATCAGTATAACGGAATTACAATACCTAGTTACACGCTGAGAAATGAATTTAGATTGCCAGGCTATCATCGTTTAGATTTATCGGCCAATTACACACCTAAACCTGATAAAAATAAAGGTTGGCAAAGTGAGTGGGTATTTGGCATTTATAACATCTATAATAGAAAAAATGCCGCATCTATCAGTTTTAGAGAAAGTGAAATAGCCGGTGTTAATGAAGCGGTTAAGCTTTCTATATTTGGTATAGTACCATCTATATCTTATAATTTTAAATTTTAATCATATGAAAAAAACAATCCTTTTACTTGTTACTTTTATTGGTTTTATATCTTGTGAAGATGTAATAGATGTCAACTTACCGGAGGCAGTTCCAAGATTGGTTATTGACGCGTCCATAAATTGGTTTAAAGGCACATCAGGTAATGAACAGAAGATTAAATTAACCTTATCAGCACCTTTTTTTAATACTAATATACCCCCGGCAAATAATGCAAAAGTGCAAATAACTGATTCTCAAAATATCGTTTTTAATTTTATTGAAAATGCCAATACCGGAATATATAAAAACAATAATTTTACACCTGTAATTAATGAAACGTACCGATTGACCATAGTTTATAATAATGAAACTTATACTGCTGAAGAAACTTTAAAACCTGTCAATCCCATTAACAGGATCGAGCAGAATAATGGAGGTGGCTTTTCGGGTGAAGATATTGAGGTTAAAGCTTATTTTGAAGATCCTATAACCGAAGAAAATTATTATTTACTGGAGTTTACCGATGACATTACCAATATTCCTTCATTAGATTTTTTTAATGATGAATTTATCAATGGAAATGAAATATTTGCCTATTATTCTGATGAAGATCTTTCCGCAGGAAACGAAGTCAATATTAAAATTCATGGAGTATCAGAACGTTTTTATGAATTTGTTTTTATATTATCTCAACAGGCTGAAAGTGAAGGCCCTTTCCAGACACAACCTGCAACCGTCAAAGGCAACTGTATCAATACTACAATATCAGAAAATTTTCCATTAGGTTATTTTAGATTATCAGAAGTTGACCAATTTACTTACGTTATCCAATAATTAATTGATTAAAATGCAAAATATTATGTATTTTTGATTCATGAAATTCACTAAAACAACTGAGCAAGATTCTAATTATAATCATCTTGAAAAGATGAGTATTAATGAATTGCTAACTAACATTAATGCGGAAGATCAAACCATTCCCTTAGCAGTTCAAAAATCACTTGCTCAAATAGAAGATTTAACTGAACAAGTTATTGAAAAATTAAAAAAAGGAGGAAGATTATTTTATTTAGGAGCCGGTACTAGTGGAAGATTAGGTGTAGTAGATGCTTCTGAATGTCCACCTACATTTGGAGTTCCGTATGATTTAGTCATCGGAATAATTGCGGGTGGTGAAAAAGCCATTAGAAAAGCTGTTGAATTTGCTGAAGATTCTATAACACAAGGATGGAAAGATTTACAAGAATATCAAATTTCTGATAAGGATGTTGTCATTGGTATTGCCGCATCGGGCACCACGCCGTATGTAATAAGTGCCCTTGAAAAATGTAATAAAAATAATATCATAACAGGTTGTATAACTTGCAATGAAAATAGTCCCTTAGCATTGACCGCTCAATACCCTGTAGTGGTAATTGTTGGTCCAGAATTTGTTACCGGAAGCTCTCGTATGAAAGCAGGTACTGCTCAAAAATTAGTATTGAACATGATCACCACAACAACTATGATTCAATTGGGTAAAGTAAAGGGCAATAAAATGGTTGACATGCAACTTTCTAACAACAAATTGGTGAATAGAGGTGTGCAAATGGTAATGAAAGAATTACGCATTGATGAAAGTTTTGCAACAGAATTACTACAAAAGTATGGCAATGTTAGAAATGCAATTAACAACTATCACATTGAAAATAAATAAACCTACTTTCATTAATGCAATCAAATACTTGGCTATTGCTTTACCTTTATTACTTTTAGCTCCAATAGTAATAACCATTGGTTTCAAAGCCTTGAGAAAAGATGATACTTATATTTTATTAATAGCTGGGATTGTTGTAGGGATTATTGCAATTTTAGTGACTGCTTTTGGTTTGATAAAAGTTTCTAGATATCTCTTTGATAAGGATAGAGATCATGAGGAAAATTAAATCATTTTTTACCAAATTAATTCAATGGGAACATTGGCCTACATTAATGTTCTATATTCCGCTTATTCCTTTTTATATCTATTCAGCTTTTAAGTATAAACATATTGTACCTTATTTAATCGCAAATCCCGCAATTAAATATTCCGGAAACGGAACAGAATCTAAATTTGAAACCTTACAACTAATTCCCGAACAATATAAGCCGGAAACTATACTAATTACTCCTGAAAATAATTTTAACGATATACTACTTCTTATTGAAAAATCCTCAATAAAATTTCCTTTAATTGCTAAACCTGATATTGGGTTTAGAGGTTACTTGGTCAAAAAAATTGATACAAAAAATGACTTAGAAACCTATCTACATAAAAATAAGGTCAATATCATTATCCAAGAGTTTATAGATTATGAAAATGAATGTGGCTTATTTTATTACAGATTTCCAGATGAAGATAAGGGGAAAATCACCTCAATAACATTAAAAAAATTCTTGGTCGTTATTGGAGATGGAACTTCTAGTTTAGCCGAATTGATCATGGCAGATAAACGTGCGTATTTATATTATGATTTGTTACAAAATATTCATAAGGAAAAAATGCTATCCATACCTAAAAAAGATAAAGCCATAAAGTTAACCGTTATAGGTAATCATTCTAAAGGTACACAATTTATAAATGGTAATCATTTAATAAATAACGATTTAGAATTAATGATGGATACACTGTCCAAGCAAATTAAACAATGGTATTATGGTCGGTTAGATATAAAATATAATACTTTTGAAGAATTAACTGCTGGTAATAATTTTAAAATATTAGAAATAAATGGTATTATTTCTGAACCCACCCATATATATGATCCAACAAACTCTTCATATTTTAATGCTATAAAAAGCATTAAAAATCATTGGAAAATCATATATATCATCGCAAAAATAAATCACGACAAATACAATATTTCTTATCCAAAAGTTATACCATATATTAAAGAAATGTTTTGGTTGAGAAAGTATACTAAAAAAATAAGCAAACTCAATAAATAATATTTGTTAAAAAACTCCTCTCCTAAATAATAATTTCTACTAGGAGAAAAGTATTCTAAATTGTTATATAAGAGATACTAAAAAGTAAACATTCCCGTTTAATCAGTTCTAGAAACGTTAAAATGTAGTTAAATTATTATGAAAATTATTAAATTATTAATCGTCCTACTTGTCTCAACCTCAATTTATGGACAAGTCAAAATCGGCGACAACCCCAATACAATAGACACTTCTTCACTCCTTGAACTAGAAAGTTCAGATAAAGTATTCGTCTTAACCCGAGTCTCTAATACAGAAATGAATAATATTACTCCTCTAATGGGAGCTTTGGTCTATAATACCGATGAGCAATGTATTTTTCAGTATACTGGAGTCTGGGAAAATTTATGTAATACAGGTTCTGATGACCAAGTATTAAGTTTTAATGCTATAACCAATATCCTAAGTTTAGAAGATGGTGGTTCGGTAGACCTCTCAGGTTATGTCAATACCGACAATCAACAGATTAGTCTTGCTGGTAATGTTTTAACGCTTGAAAATGGAGGTACAGTAGATCTTACGCCCTATTTAGACAATACAGATAACCAACAAATAACCGAATTTAGTTTATCAGGTACCGTTTTGACCTTAACTCTAGAAAATGGAAATACACAAACGCTAGATATTGCCACCATTAGTTCTGATGATCAACAGATCAGTATTGCAGGAAATATTTTAACGCTTGAAGATGGTGGTACAGTAGATCTTACGCCATACTTAGATAATACAGATGATCAACAAATAACCGAATTTAGTTTATCAGGTACCGTTTTGACTTTAACTCTAGAAAATGGAAATACGCAGACTCTAGATATTGCCACCATTAGTTCTGATGACCAACAGATCAGTATTGCAGGAAATATTTTAACGCTTGAAGATGGAGGTACAGTAAATCTGACACCGTATTTAGATAATACAGATGATCAACAAATAACCGAATTTAGCTTATCAGGTACCGTTTTGACCTTAACTCTAGAAAATGGAAATACGCAGACTCTAGATATTGCCACCATTAGTTCTGATGACCAACAAATTAATCTTGCAGGTAATATTTTAACACTAGAAGATGGTGGTACAGTAGATCTTACTCCATACTTAGACAATACAGATAATCAACAAATAACCGATTTTAGTTTAGATAATAGTACAAATATTGTTACTTTAACTTTAGAAAATAATAGTACTCAAACTATTGATTTAACCCCAATACTTTTACAAGGACCTATTGGACCTACGGGTCCAACAGGTGCCACAGGTGCAACAGGTGCCGATGGAGCGACAGGTGCAACAGGTGCTGATGGTGCTACAGGTGCTGATGGTGCTACAGGTGCTGACGGAGCAACGGGTGCTACAGGTGTTGATGGAGCGACAGGTGCGACAGGTGCTGACGGAGCTACAGGTGCTACAGGT
>DEIV01000059.1:330-457 GCA_002352665.1 Flavobacteriaceae bacterium UBA2765 | reverse complement strand
AGGAGCCACTGGTGCTGATGGAGCAACGGGTGCAACAGGTGCCGATGGAGCTACAGGAACGACTGGTGCTAACGGAGCAACAGGTGCTAACGGAGCAACAGGGGCTACAGGTGCTGATGGAGCTACA
>DEIV01000059.1:0-282 GCA_002352665.1 Flavobacteriaceae bacterium UBA2765 | reverse complement strand
TGCTGATGGAGCTACAGGGGCGACTGGTGCTGATGGAGCGACTGGTGCTACAGGTGCAGACGGAGCTACAGGTGCAACAGGTGCCGATGGAGCAACAGGAGCAACAGGTGCCGATGGAGCAACAGGAGCGACTGGTGCTGATGGAGCTACAGGGGCGACAGGTGCCGATGGAGCGACAGGTGCAACAGGTGCTGATGGTGCAACAGGTGCTGACGGAGCTACAGGTACGACAGGTGCTGATGGAGCAACGGGTGCAACAGGTGCTGATGGTGCTACAGGTGC